>JARRLJ010000201.1:4624-5173 GCA_037387025.1 Gemmatimonadales bacterium | reverse complement strand
GTTCTGATCTTTCAGGCGACGCCGCTCCACCGAGCACTGCAAGAAGTCGCGGCGCGGTTCGGTATCGACGTCGTCATCAGGGATAGCGCCGTGGTCCGTCGCTCCGTTACTGCCTGGTTCGAAGACGAACCCGTGGTGGATGTCGTTACCACCATCTGTCAGGCCGTAGGAGCGCGATGCACCGTAGGTAAGGTGATCGAGGTGGAGCCATGAGATCCGTATCCTGGGCCGTCCTTGTTTGCCTGCTCGCCGTATACAACCCGGGAATTCAGGCGCAGGACGCAGGTCAGGGGAGCCGTCCCGGCATGTTGGACCGAGCGGCCCACCTCGCGGTGCATCAGGTCCCGCTTGAGACAGCCGTTCAGCAGCTATCGCAACTATCCGGCGTTCCTGTCGCGTTCAGTCCCGACCTACTGAGGGGTCACAGCCCGGTGAATTGCTCGTGCGTCACTGCGACCGTGAGCGTGGCACTCGACTCCCTGCTCGCTGGCACCGGACTCGTCTATAACGAGTCGGGCCGCATGGTGGTGCTTGGTCCGCCGCTGACCC
>JARRLJ010000201.1:0-4600 GCA_037387025.1 Gemmatimonadales bacterium | reverse complement strand
GCACCAGAGGCTGTGGTGCAATCGGGAGCCCTGGTCGGCCACGTCCGTGCCGCTCCCGACGGCAGACCCATCAACGGGGCACGGGTTGAGGTGTCCGGCCACCTGGGAGAGGTCCGTACCGACACGGGTGGCTTGTTCCGGCTCGATCTCGCGGCCGGCCAGTACGACCTGCTGATCCAGGCACTCGCTTTTGCGCCGCAACGACTGCTTGGTGTCCGCATCGGCCGGGGGGACACCACATCGGTGACCGTCACGCTCAGTCCCAGACCCATCAGGCTCGATGAGTTCGTGGTCACTCCGGGCACGTACGGGATTCTGAGGGAGGCGAGCGTTGTAGCCGAGCAGACGTTGACTCGGGATTACGTGGACGCACTGCCGCGCATGGCCGATGACATCTATCGCGCCATCGACCGGCTTCCGGGGGTGGCCACTCATGACATAACCGCGAAGATCAACGTTCGCGGAGCTCCGAACGATCAGGTGCTGGTCCAGCTGGACGGCCTCGAGCTGTCCGAACCGTTCCACCTCAAGGACTGGGACGGGTCCCTCAGCATTGTCGACGTTGAGTCTGTGAGCGATATCGAGCTCATCACCGGCGGGTTCACGGCCGAGTACGGCGACAAGATGGCGGGAGTGTTTGACATGCACACTACGACGCCGCCCCCGAACCGCACCAGAACCACCCTCGGGTTCAGCGTGATGAACCTGACCGGTAAGAGTGAAGGTGGCTTCGCCGGGGGTCGGGGGACGTGGTTGGCCTCGGTCCGGTACGGCTTCCTGGGACCGACCTTGAAGATCCTCGACGAGGCTAACGGGGCGGAGCCTACCTATTACGATGGTTTCGCCAAAGTGCAATACCAGCTCAGCGCGCGCCATTTACTTTCGGGACACGTGCTCCACGCCGCTGACGATTTCGCTGTCGTGGAGGAAGATGGCACCGATGTCCGCAGCCAATGGGGGTCGAGCTACGCATGGATGAACTGGATGGCCGACTTCACGCCCAGGTTATCGGCACTTACGATCATCTCGATCGGGCGGGTGACGCGCGGTCGCAGCGGAGCCGACTACGACGATGGTACCGAAGCGGCGCCTACCACGAGCGTGGAAGACCGGGCGAGCTTCAACTTTGCCGGACTCAAGCAGAACTGGGATCTACTTGTATCGGATCGACTGTTGGTTAGGTGGGGCTTCGATCTCAAGCACGGAGCGGCGGATTACGACTACCGGAGATCGGAGAGGGACTGGATACCCAACACGACGGACACCACAGCCCCCGCGTGGGAACAGCTATCCCACAACATCTCGATGGCGGCCAATCCGTCCGGGCAGGAAGTCGGCCTGTTTCAATCGAGTCGTATCCGACTCAGCAACCGGCTAACGACCGAGATCGGGTTGCGGTACGATCACCACACACACAGCGGTGACAACACGGTCAGCCCTCGTGTGAACGTGGCATTTCAGGTGATGCCGCGGACGACGCTGCGTGTGGCCTGGGGTTATTACCACCAGTCCCACGGGCTCGACGAGCTGTACGTGTCTGACGGCGACGACCGGTTCTATCCGTCGCAGCGGGCCGAACACCGCGTCGTTGGGCTGGAGCACAGATTGCATGACGGAACCTCGTTCCGGGTTGAGGCCTATGAACGGAGGGTGTCCAATCCGCGACCCGAATACCGCAGTCTGGTACCGGTCATCGAAGCGCTGTGGGAGGAAGGCGACGGCGATCGCATTCGTGTTGCCCCGACCCGCAGCCTAGCGCGTGGGATCGAGTTGGTGGCGCGACGGGATGTCGGAGGGCGGCTGGCTTGGTCCGCCAGCTACGCTCTGGCACGAGCCGACGACCTGATCGACGGCACGTGGGTGCCGCGTCCCCGCGATCAGAGACACACCGTACGGCTGGACCTGGCGTACCGTCCCACGCCCACGTGGTCGCTGAGCTACGCGTGGCAGTACCACTCCGGTTGGCCCAGCACCCGCGAAACCTTCGAGGTTGGGACCGCCGTCGACGGCTCCCAATTCGTCGCTCGGACGTTCGGGCCGATCTACCGCGAACGACTTCCGGCGTACCACCGGCTCGATGTTCGTGTCTCCAAGCTATTCTCCGTCGGAAACGGCCAGCTCGAGGTGTATTTTGACGTGTTCAACGCGTACAATCGGGAGAATGCCGAGACTTTCAGCTACAACGTGTCGGTAACACCGCAAGGGAATGCGGTCACCGAACGTGGGATCAATCCGTTGCTGAGGGTGTTTCCGACCTTCGGAGCGCGGTGGGAGTTTTGACTTATCGGTGCCAGCAGCCTTCGCGCAGAACCAAGGCCGCCCAAACACTTTGAGCCCCCCAACTAGGCCGCTCTTCCATTTTCTAAATCAAAACACGCAGGAACTTCCGTATCGGAAACACAACGGGTGAGTCTCGCACGCCTGTTCCTGCAACCGGGCGGGGACCGGGAAGCAGTATGCGAATGACAATCATCCTTTCCAAATGACAAATCGTCCTTTCCAGCAGCGACAATGCCGCTTTCCATAGAGACAACCACGGAACAAAAAGGGACTGGAACCCATGGATTTGTGCGGGTAATGTTCATTCACACACCCGATTCATTCTTCAGGGAGGCACATGTTGAATAGAAGACGTTTCAGCGGTCTGGCGCTGGCAGCCGCTGCCGGACTACCACTGGTGTTGATCGGTTGCGGTGACGGCGCCAGCATGCTCGGCAGCGATGGAGGCCGCGTACGATTCGTCCTTTCGGCCAGCTCAACTGCCCTGGCGGCAGATGCGGCGTCGGCTGAGCTCGACGGTCCGGCCGCGACCGATGGGGACCGCGACGGTCATCACGGATTCTTCGAGTCCGCCAACGTGACGCTCTCGAGCATCCTGGCGCGCAACTTGGAAGGCGTGCTCATGAACGTCGGGTATCCTGAGGGTGAGTTGCCGACCACGGTGGACGTAGTGGCGTTGGACGGTGGCAAGCAGATCACGTTGCCCGAGGGAACCCTCCCACCCGCGACCTACGACCAGGTCGTTCTCGTAATGACAGAGGTCCAGGGTGTGACGTTCGACGGCACCACCATCACCATTGAACCACCGGGTGGCGGTTGGTATGCCGTAGTTCAGATCTGCCAGTTTACCGTGGAGGGCGATGTGCCGGCAACGGTTGAGCTCCAGTTCGACCTGCGTCAGGCGTTCTCGTGGCGTAACAACCGCTACCACTTCAAGCCGTACTTTACCTGCGAGAGCGAGACGGACAGCGACAGCGAGGACACCTCAACCTGATTGCGATCTGGGTGCGCTCGACACATAACGTCGAGTAAGCCCATGGAAACGGGGCCCCCGATATCCATAGTGGTGTCTGGGGTCTTGTTACGTGATAGAACACCGTGAAACATCCGCTCGTGTTTCATGAAACATTGGAACAGCTCCCCATGAACTTCCGTTTGGTGCGGAAACCCCACGTTCTTAGCGGAAAGTAGGTCTCATATACACTTGTGAGGGTGAACGGTCCGGTCGTTGCTCCTGGCGAAACCGGAACAGTTCAACGTTTCACATATGAATGGGAGTGTTTCATGGGACCATTGCTAACGATCAGGGAAACCGTCCTCGCTGCCACAGTGCTCGCGGCTCTGGCTGCGTGTGACAACAACATGGAACCTGAGAACGAACAGCCGCTCGATCCGGCGACCGCTCCTCGGGTAACCATCGACCGTTTCAGCGACGCCGCCGGCAATCTGTTCGTGCGCAGCGAAAACGCCGCGCTGCCGGCAGCGGGGGAGGCCGTCGACTTTGACACCGGCCCCTTCATAACACAGGGACTCGGGCCGGCCGGTCAGGTCGTGCGCTACTACAACTTCGATGTCATGTCCACCGCGCCGGCTCCCATCTGGGTCCTGTTTGCCGAGGGAGCCAGCGAGCCGGTTCAGGGACAGCTCAACATCATCGATTTGATTTCGGGAGACGCCGGGTACAATGACTTCTGGCAGGTCATGAAGGTGACCGTGCCGACGGATTACGTTGCCAACACCGTCACCAGCCGGCAAGACATAATCGACGCAGGTTTCGCTGTCGAAGCCACGAACATCGTGGTCAACTGCCCCGTGGTACCGGAGGGATCGGTCGCACGTGAGGGCCCGGGCGCCAACGGCCTCACCATGGGGTGGTACCGAGATCAGGTGGTGTTCTACTTCCAATTCGACGAGCAGGACCTGATGGCAACCAGCGACGGATTGGTGCCCACCTCTCCCATCTACGTGTCGTTCAACATCAATCCGGATGAGACGGGAGGCGGGCCGGCCTCGGGATTCATGACCCAGGGCAGCTCGGTGCAGACGCACAATGTCGTGGCCACGATCCCCGGCGACGCGGCGTATTCGCCTCTCTGGGGTGTCCTCCCCTACGACAACCAGGACTTCGATGCGGTCTACAACTTGGAGACGGCACTCGACGTCCAGAACTTCGGACACGTGGCGACTGTGAACTGTCCCGTGGTGTTCACGGGTGACCCACCGGGCGATCCGGCTAATGCCGACATGCTGGCGCCGTCACCGCAACCGATCAACACCAGTGGTAGTCCGGCAGCGGCTGCCAGCGCCAGACCGCTGAAAC
>JARRLJ010000200.1:0-4602 GCA_037387025.1 Gemmatimonadales bacterium | reverse complement strand
TTTGCTGCGCCTCGACGTTCACTGCTTCGTAGTGGTACTCTGGATCAATGATCGCCGGGAGATAGAGTTGCTGTGGATTGCATTTGGAAAAGCCGGCGTTGCGATCCGGACTCCACTGCATTGGAGTTCGGACCCCATTTCTGTCACCCAGATAGATATTGTCGCCCATCCCGATTTCGTCACCATAGTACATCACCGGAGTACCGGGCAAGGAAAGCAGCAGGCTGTTCATGAGCTCGATGCGGCGGCGATTGAATCCCATTAGTGGTGCCAGGCGACGACGGATACCTAGGTTCACACGGGCCCGCGGATCTTGCGCGTACACACGGTACATGTAGTCTCGGTCTTCGTCGGTAACCATCTCCAATGTCAACTCGTCGTGATTGCGGAGAAAGATCGCCCACTGGCACACGTCCGGGATGCCGGGAGTCTGCTCCAGGATGTCCACAATCGGAAACCGGTCCTCCATTTCGATTCCCATGAACAAGCGTGGCATCACGGGGAAGTGGAACGCCATGTGACATTCGTCTCCGGCGCCGAAGTACGCGACCGCATCTTCGGGCCACTGATTGGCTTCGGCAAGCAGCATCCGGTCGTCATACTTATCATCGACCCTGCGTCGCAATTGCTTCAGGAGTTCATGCGTTTCCGGCAGATTCTCGCAGTTTGTACCTTCCCGCTCGAAAAGGTACGGTACCGCATCCAAGCGCAGGCCATCGACACCCATGTCGAGCCAGAAATCCATCAGCTGAAATACTGACTTCCGGACGTCGGGGTTGTCGAAATTGAGGTCGGGCTGGTGTGAGTAGAAACGGTGCCAATAATAGGACTGGGCCGTGGAATCCCAGGTCCAGTTTGAGTGCTCGAAATCCTTGAAGATGATACGCGCGTCCTGATACCTGTCAGGAGTGTCACTCCAAACGTAGAAATCACGATGCCTGCTGTCCTTGCGTGCTCTCCTGGAGCGCTGAAACCAGGCATGTTGGTCTGACGTGTGATTGATCACCAGCTCGGTGATGACCTTCAAGCCGCGCCGGTGCGCCTCTTTTAGAAACGTGCGGAAATCCCTGAGCGTGCCGTAGTCGGGGTGGACCTCCTTATAGTCGGCGATATCGTAACCGTCGTCTCGTAGCGGGGACGGGTAGAATGGTTGCAGCCACACTGCCGTGACCCCGAGATCTTCGATGTAGTCGAGTTTCTCGGTCAGGCCTTTGAAATCGCCGATCCCGTCTCCGTTGCTGTCGGAGAAGGCCTTGACGTGGACTTGGTAGATGACCGCATCTTTGTACCACTGTCTGTCGGCATTCATGCTAAGTGTCACCGCCGCTTTGTCGTACTACCCGCAGTACATGTCCTACGCGGAGTTGAGGATCGAGCTGTACGTGATTCCTCTCACCCCGCCAGGTGTAGCGCTCCCCGGTGAGTAGATCTTCCAGCTCGTAGGGATCGTCCTCGCCGATACCGAGTTGTTTGGCAGGCGCCTGCACAGAACCGGACTGTGTTTGGTGCGGGTCTAGATTCACCACAATCAAGAGATCGTTACCCCACGTCATGCGGGAGTAGCACAATAATTGTTCGTTGTCAGCGTCGTGAAACTCAATGTTGCCTTGCCATTGGAGCGCGGGATTGTCGCGCCGAATGTAGTTTAGGGTCTGGATGTCATGATTGATGTTGCCAGGCGCTTCCCAATCGCGTACCCGAATTTCGTATTTCTCCGAGTTGAGATACTCTTCACTACCCGGCTCGTACGGCTCATTCTCGCAGAGCTCGAAACCACTGTAAATACCGTAAAGGGGAGACAAAGTGGCCGCGAGGAGTAGGCGGACCCTGAATGCCGGGCGACCGCCCTGCTGCAGATACTCGTGCAAGATATCGGGTGTGTTGACGAACAGGTTGCCGCGGAAATACTCCACCAATTCGGTTTTTTGGAGTTGCGTCATGTACTCGCGTAACTCGTAGCCGGAGTTCTTCCACGTGAAGTGGGTATACGACTGAGTGAAGCCAAGTTTGCCGAGTCCCCACATGCGCTTCGGTCGGGTGAATGCTTCTGCTAGAAAAATGACGTCGGGGTAGCGCTGTTTCACTCCGCGGATCATCCACTCCCAGAAGGCGAGAGGCTTCGTGTGCGGGTTGTCCACTCTGAAAGTCTTGACTCCGTGGCCTACCCAAAACTCTACGATCTCTTTGCAGGCTTGCCAAAGATCCTCCCGGTCTTCACACCAGAAGTTGAGCGGGACTATGTCCTCGTACTTCTTTGGCGGGTTCTCTGCGTGCCTGATGCTCCCGTCGGGACGTATCACGAACCAGTCTGGATGTTCTGTCACCCATGGATGATCCGGCGAACACTGCAATGCGTAATCCAGTGCCACCTCCATTCCCAAATCCTCTGCAGCCTGCACAAAGTGCTCGAACTCGGTGATGGTGCCCAGCTCCGGAGCGACCGCGGTGTGTCCGCCCGCCTCGTTGCCGATGGCCCAAGGAATACCCGGGTCGCCGGGTTGGGTGACGAGCGAGTTGTTGCGCCCTTTGCGGTGCGTGTGCCCGATAGGGTGGATAGGTGGCAAGTAGATCACGTCGAATCCGAGCTCGGCAAGGCGCGGGAGCCGGCGCTCCGCCTGAGCGAATGTGGCCGGCTTGCCAGGCTCGGTGCCCTGTGAGCGAGGGAACATTTCGTACCAAGCCGCGAAACGAGCTCGCTCCCGGTCAACAATCACGTGGTATTCTCCACCGCTCCGGGTGATGTAACGGGGATCTATTACGCCGTCCATCAACCGCTGTAGTTGCTGCGATCGAGCGAGCTTGGAGCGTCTGTTCATTGCGGCTCGCTCATTTCCCAGAAGCGTCGCTGCACTAGCGAGATCGTCTCGCTTGTTCAACGGGGCGCACTGGATATCGCGTCGGATCAAGGCTGCCCCTTCCAGCAGTTCGATCGAAACATCCAGACCCGCATCCAGCTTCTTGCCTAACCCGTCGGACCATGTTCCGAATTCGTCGGTCCACGCGTCGATCGTGAACTCCCACCGTCCGATCTCATCGAGCACGAACTCGGCAAACCACCGGTCATCGTCGTGGTCGTACCGTAACGGAACTGAGCGCCAGGATCCGGCATCGCCGCAGCGATACCGAACGCGACCCGCCAGCAGGTCATGGCCGTCACCGTAGATGTCCGCACCGACACGACAGGCCTCGCCCGTCGTTCGCTTGACCGCATGGCGTCCGTGATCGGCCGTGGGATAAACGTTTTCGATCAGCAGCCTGGGGTACTCTTGGTGGTTTCGCGATCTCGACACGATGGGTCACACCGTCGGTGGGTCGTCTTTGTGCTCGCCATTCATCACCGGAACGTAGAACTCACCGGCGTAGCGTTGCAGCATTTGTCTGCCGGTGAAACGAGCCCCCGCCTCGGCCACCGCGTGCTTCATGCGTTCGATCCAGCCAATCGGAATGCCTCGCTTGTCGCGCTCGTAGAACAGCGGCACCACCTCGTTCTCGAGTAGCTGATAGAGTTGCTCGGTGTCCCACGAGTCCGGGTCCTGACCCGACGGTGGTTCAGGGATAGACCAGCCATTGCTGCCGGTGAACCCTTCGTCCCACCAACCGTCGGCAGTGCCAAGTTGCGGTACCCCGTTCAATGCCGCCTTCATGCCGCTCGTCCCGCAGGCCTCCAGTGGCACTCGTGGTAGATTGAGCCATAGATCGACGCCTTCGACCAAGCGATGGGCCATGTGCATGTCGTAGTCCTCGAGGAAGGCAATGCGACCCTCGAAATTCGAGTCACGGGTGAAGGAGTATACTTGTTGCAACACGCGCTTGCCTTCGTCGTCGGCAGGATGTGCCTTGCCCGCAAAGATGAATT
Source organism: Gemmatimonadales bacterium (assembly GCA_037387025.1). Lineage (GTDB taxonomy): Bacteria > Gemmatimonadota > Gemmatimonadetes > Gemmatimonadales > GWC2-71-9. The sequence continues at coordinate 746 of JARRLJ010000200.1, read as the reverse complement.
GCACGGGTCGCCAAGGGTCGATCAATAGTTGTCGCAATCTGTCCGGATCGCTGAAGACCAGGTTGGCTCGCTTGTATGTCGCGAAGCGCCTGGCGAAGCCTATTGTCAAAGCATCGGGATTGAGCAGCGTTCCTGCACCGACCAAATGTGAGGCTTCCTCCCAATGATCGCGCCAGTGGCGGCGTGCTTCATCGTCTATGAACTGCAGCAGCCTGGTCTTGAAGTGTAGATGTAGCCTCCATAACTTCTCGTCATCCACTGACAAGACACCGTTCCACAAACCAGGCTCGTCGAGGCGCGACCCCCAATCGGACCCGAGATGCTCGTCCAGCAGCTGCATCATCTGATTGGACATCCACGTCGCCAGGTGTACGCCGTTGGTTACGTGAGCGATGGGAATCGAATCCTCGTCGCGCCCGGGCCATAGCGCCTGCCACATCCTCCGCGTGACGTCTCCGTGTTTGCGGGCTACTCCATTGACTCGGCCGGACAGTCGAATTGCTGCTGCAGTCATATGGAAGCGACCGTGGTCTACCTCGGGATGATGCCCTAGACCATAGAACGTTTCTCGACTGGTTTTCAGTTCGTTCCATACTGGTCCCACACAGCGCTCCATCTGTTCCACAGTAAAGGCGTCATGACCGGCGGGAACTGGGGTGTGCGTGGTGAAGACGCCTGCAGCTCGCACCTCGCGTACTGCGTCCTCCAAAGACAAACCTCGCCCGGTCAGTTCCCGTAGACGTTCG
>JARRLJ010000199.1:0-8930 GCA_037387025.1 Gemmatimonadales bacterium | reverse complement strand
CCCTTTGAGCCCGACCAGGCTCCGTGGTTTGCTGGTGGCGCTCCCGACGGTGTTCCGCCGGCCCTTCACTGCATGACCGACGAAGAGATAGCTGGCCTGGCACCTCAATTATTGTCCAGCGACCTACCGTTCTCGCCCGGCTTGATTGATTTGACTTACGAGGCCGGAACGCCGATGTACGTGAAGGACGTACTGATATTGCGCCTCATCTTGGAGAACTGGAACCGCAGGCCGATCTATTACGCGATCACTGCAGGGAACAGCAACTGGATGCAGCTCGACGAATATCTCACGCAGGAGGCTCTCCTGTTGAAGGTGAACGTGGCCAGGCCACCTGACACCTCGCGTCTGCGGCCTGGCGTCATGTACGTACCTGTTGATGTGCCACGCACGGATTCGCTGGCCTGGCAGGTATATCGCTACGGAAAGCTATTTGAAGTGGATAGTCTGGCGTTGGAGCCGACGAGCCGGAACATTGCCACCAACCTGAGCTACCCCTTTTACTCCTTGGGACAGGCCTACGCGATGGAAGGTAATACGTCGCGAAGCTTGGAGAACTTCCGCAAGGCGGTACATCTGTCACGTGGGTTTCCGCAGATAGCCTCAGCGATCGAGGCGGCTGACAGAGAAACGACCGGAACCGACGACTCGGGCGGATAGCGCCAATCCCCATCCCACGCTTGTAGTAAAGCCCAAGCAACGGTACAATAAGCGGTTATGGATTTTGAGGCGCTTCCGGCGAATCTGGAGCGGGTGCGCGATGAGATCGCGCGGATCCAGGATTACGAAGGGGTGTCGAGCGGAGTACTCATAGTCGCTGTCACCAAGGGGCACCCGGTTGCTGCGGTGAAGGCGGCATCAGTGGCAGGTCTGACGGCCGTGGGCGAGAATCGGGTCCAGGAGGCGCTCGCAAAGCAGGGTGAAGTTGAGGATTTGTCGGTGGACTGGCATCTGATCGGACACCTGCAGACCAACAAAGCCAAGTACGTACCAGGCCGCTTCGCTTTGTTGCATTCGGTCGATTCGGTGCGACTGGCAGATGCGCTGCAACTGGCGCTGGAAAGGCGCGGAACAGACGGCGAGCGGCTGGCGGTTCTAATACAAGTGAATGCAAGTCTGGAGTCACAGAAGAGTGGGTGTGATCCGGGCCAGGTCGGCGAGGTGGCCAACCACGTGGCCGGACTGTCACGGCTCGAATTGCGCGGGCTCATGACCATGGCGCCGTTTACGGAGGACGAGACGGTGCAGCGAAAGGTCTTTGCGTCCGTAAGGAGATTGAGGGAAGAGTTGGTGTCCAACGGTCTCGCAGTGCCGGAGTTGTCTATGGGTATGTCAGCCGATTTCCGGGCTGCGGTAGCGGAGGGCGCCACGATCGTCAGGCTAGGCACGGTCTTGTTTGGAGAGCGACCGAAATGATGGAAGAGGAATTTCGAACAACCCCAATCGATGTGCGATCTCAGGAGTTCTCTCGAACCGCCTGGGGATACAGCACAGCGGCGGTAGAGGAATTCCGAGAGCGGGTTGCCGCCGAGATGGAACGTCTTCTCAAGGAACGGCAGATACTGGAAGAGCGCACCCACAATTTGCGCGAGCAGCTCAAGGCCTTCCGTGAGCGAGAGAAGGCGAACAACGACGCTGTGATGATGGCGCAAAACCTACGCGAAGCCACCCATAAGGCCGCGCAGCATGAGGTCGATGCGTTACTCAGGGATGCAAGGCTCAGGGCCGAGCAGATCGTTGAAGAAGCCCGTAACTCAGAGGTCGAAACACGGCGCGATCTCCAAGACGCGCAGGACGGCACACCGCCGGAGGCCAAGTGACAACGCTTCACACGAGCGAGAATATCCAACGAGCCGTCGACGAAGTCCGCGAGAAGACTGACATGGTGCCGGAGGTGGCCTTGATTTTGGGAACCGGCCTCGGCGGTCTGGCACAGGAAATCGATTGTAGCGCGGAGATCAGCTACACGGACATACCGGGCTTTCCACTCTCAACTGTGGAGACCCACGCGGGTCGACTGTTGTTTGGTGAATTGGGTGGAAAGAAGGTAGTGGCGATGCAGGGACGGTTCCACCTGTATGAAGGCTATTCGATGCAGCAGATCACCTTCCCAGTACGCATCATGCGCGCGCTCGGTGCAGCGAGTCTGATAGTGTCAAATGCCGGTGGCGGTATGAACCCGTTGTGGTCTGCGGGCGATCTGGTACTGATCTCGGACCACATAAACCTGCTGGGGGATAACCCGCTGATCGGCATCAACGATGACTCGTTGGGACCTCGATTCCCAGACATGTCAGCGGCTTACGATCCAGAGTTGCGTGAGATAGCTCGTGCCGTCGCGTTGGATCAGAAGCTCACGCTCCGGGAAGGTGTTTATGTGGCGCTTCCGGTGTTTATGTGGCGCTTCCGGGACCAAACCTGGAAACGGCTGCAGAGTACCGCTTCTTGAGAACGATCGGTGCAGATGTGGTGGGTATGTCGACAGTGCCCGAGGTCATCGTCGCGGTGCACGGAGGAATGAAGACGCTTGGCCTTTCAATCATCACAGATGAATGCCTTCCGGACGCACTCGAACCGGCGGACATTGAGAAGATCATCGTCACTGCACAGAGGGCGGAGCCAGATCTCACCCGCTTGGTGACCGGCGTCCTGCAGCGGATGGATTGATGACGTACGAGCCATTGGGCAGTGCCGATCTGAGCGATCTGGAACTCGAGGTGCTCGAGTTGTGGCGGTCAGAAGATCTGTTCCACCGCACCCTGAAAGATACGTGCGACGGAAAGCCATTCGTATTCTATGAAGGGCCACCCACGGCTAACGGGCGGCCCGGCATCCACCACGTCTTCGCCCGCGCAATCAAGGACCTGATTTGTCGCTATCACACGATGTTGGGCGATTCCGTCACCCGGATCGCGGGGTGGGATACGCACGGCTTGCCCGTCGAGATTGAAGTTGAAAAGGAACTCAATATCAGTGGCAAAGCGGACATAGAGCGGTATGGGGTGGCCGCCTTCAACCGGAAGAGCAAAGAGAGCGTATTCCGCTACAAGGCCGATTGGGAAACCCTGTCGGAACGGATCGGATACTGGCTCGACTATGAGCGTCCTTATGTCACCTACACCAACGACTACATCGAGAGTGTCTGGTGGTTGCTGAAGCAACTCGCTGAGAAGGATCTGTTGTACGAAGGGCACAAGGTGCTCCCCTACTGCATTCGCTGTGGCACGACGCTATCGAGTCACGAACTCGCTATGGGCTATGAAACTCACAAGAGCCCGTCCATCCATGTGCTCTTCCACGTAGTTGGCGTGAATGAGGAACATGAACGGTTTCTGCTGGTATGGACGACCACTCCGTGGACCCTCCCGTCCAACGTGGCAGTGGCCGTAAATCCACATCTCACGTACGTGGAGCTGGAAATAGAAGACAAGCGGGTGATCGTGGAGCAATCGATCGCGCGATATACAGCAGTGCCCGGTGCAACAGGCGGACGACCACTGGGAGAGTTTCCGGTGGTGGCAACGTACAAGGGCACCGATCTCGTCGGATGGCGGTACCAGCAGTTGATCGACGCGGTGAAAGTGGGGCCCGATGGGCGGGCGTTCGAAGTGTTGGCGGGCGATTTCGTGACGAGTGAAGAGGGAACCGGGCTAGTACACATTGCGCCTGCATTCGGTGCCGATGACTATTCGATCGGGCAGAGCGAACGCCTGGCATTCGTCAATCCGGTAAACAGTGCGGGCAAGTTCGTGAATACCGGTTGGGCCGAGATCAACGGAAAGACGGTCTTCGAAGCCAATCCAGTCATTGCTGCACGGCTGGAGGAGGAAGGCAAGCTGTTCGGTCGATACCAGCCGCAGGGCTATGAGCACACCTACCCTTTCTGTTGGCGCTGTGACTCACCGCTCATCTACTACGCGCGCAAGTCGTGGTTCGTGAGGACAACGGCCTTCAAGGAACGGATGATCGAGCTCAACAACCAGGTGAACTGGTATCCACCGGAAGTAGGGACGGGCCGGTTTGGGGAGTGGCTTGAGAACAATGTTGACTGGGCACTCTCGAGGGATCGTTACTGGGGAACGCCCCTGCCGGTTTGGACCTGCGATGCCAATGATTCGCACCGGTTGGTCGTGGGTTCTTATGAAGAGTTGGCTACTGCATGCGGGGAACCCCTACCTGAGGACTTCGATCCGCACAAGCCGCACGTGGACGAGATCACCTTCCCCTGTTCTTCGTGCGAAGGCGCCATGCGGCGCGATCCGGGGGTGATAGATGCGTGGTTTGACTCGGGATCGATGCCTTACGCGCAGTGGCACTATCCGTTCGAGAATGAAGCGGAATTTGGTGCGCACTTTCCGGCGGACTTCATCTGCGAAGGACTGGACCAGACCCGCGGGTGGTTCTACTCGCTGCTGGCATTGGCAGCCGGTGTACATGACAGTACGGCGTACCGAAACGTCATCGTGAACGGCCTGGTGTTGGACGCTGAAGGTCGCAAGATGTCAAAGCGAGTCGGCAACGTGGTGAATCCCTCCGAGGCAGTCGATCGTTTCGGCGCCGACGCCGTACGCCTTTATCTGCTTGCTGGAAGTCAGGTTTGGCTACCGAAGAAATTCGACGAACGGGCGATACCGGAGGTATCACTAGGGTTCTTGAACCAATTGCGAAACACTTACGCGTTTTTCTCGCTCTACGCTGAGGATTGGGATTCCCGCGATGCACCTGGCCCGAAGGACCGACCTGCAGTGGATCGATGGCTGCTCAGTAGGTTGGACGCGATGGTCGGGTCCGTGCGAGCGGCCTGGGATGGGTTCGATGTCACCAGCGGCGTTCGGGCAATCATGGAATTCTGCGATTCCGATCTTTCCAACTGGTACGTGAGGATCAATCGTGCCCGCTTCTGGGCTCCGGATGCCTCGGCTGACAGGTCGGCACTCGCCACGCTGCACGAAGCCCTGACCACGGTGTGCAGACTGCTTGCCCCGGCTGCCCCCTTCCTGAGCGATGCCATTCATCGCAGGCTGACAGGCAAGTCGGTACACCTGATGCCTTTCCCCTCGGAGAGCGGTATGCGGCAGGAACCACTGGACCGCGCCATGGCTGCTGTTCGGAGCCTCGCCACGCTAGCGAGATCTGCGCGGGAAGAGGGAGGTCTCAAGGGCCGTCAACCACTGGCGAACATGAGGGTTGCGGTACCCGAGGTTGTACGCGGTGACACCTTCGACAACCTGCTGCAGCTGCTGGCGAAGGAGGTCAACGTTAGAGGTATCACTGTGGTGGAGTCCGACGAGAGCCTGGTCAAGCTTCGCGCCAAGCCAAACTATCGCTCGCTCGGCAAAGTCTACGGCAGACAGACGCCAGCGGCTGCTGAGCTAGCGGGCAAACTCACTCCGGAGCAGCTGAGACGGCTCGAGGCAGGAGAGAGGCAGTCGGTGGAATCCAACGGTGGTACATACTCGTATGGGCCGGACGACATCGTGGTTGAACGCGAAGTCGTAACGGATTGGCTGGTACAGAGCGACGGGCCTTTCGTTACTGCTTTGGATCCTCACCTGAACGAAGAGCTGGAGCAGGAGGGCATGGCAAGGGAACTGGTCAATCGAGTGCAGCGACTTCGCAAAGCGGCCGGATATGATTACGATACGCGGATTGAATTGGGCCTGTCGGGATCCCAAGGAGCGTTGGCAGCGGCGGAGGCCCACGACACGTTCATAGCCCGAGAGACGCTAGCGCGCCGGGTGGAGGTAGGGGCGGATCTGCCCGATCCGGACGTGTCGGAAGTGGTAGATATAGATGGTCGACGAGTCGTGGTCTCGCTGAAGCGATACGATCACGGTCAATAACTTTGTAACCGGTAACGGCAGCCGAAGTTGGGGGTCATGAATAAGAAGCAGTTAGCTCATCTAGAGAAACGTCTACTCGAAGAGCGCAGTCGGGTAATGAAGGAGCTGGGTTACTACGACGAACAGTTCAGTGGTACCCTGCAGAGTTCCGATGGTGATCTTTCAGCCTATTCGTTTCACATGGCGGATCAGGGAACTGATGCCATGGAACGGGAGAAACAATTCCTCTTCGCCTCGAAAGAGGGACGCTACTTGTGGCACGTGAACGAAGCCCTGCGTCGACTGTATGGCGATCCGGCGAAGTTCGGGACCTGTCACGAATGCGGTGATGTGATAGCCTTCGAACGGCTCGATGCCCTTCCGCACGCACGCTTGTGCATCAAGTGCAAGGCGAAAGAGGAAGATGGCAAGGAGAAGTAGTCGACAGCTGTTTTGGTGGGTGGCCGTCGGCGTAGTAGCACTCGACTTCGTCACCAAACGGCTTGCGGTAGCTTTCCTCTCGAACGGTCCCCCGGTATCGATAATCGGTGATTGGCTGTTATTGAGGTTGGTCCACAATCCGGGGGCGGCATTTGGTATACACGTCGGGCCCTATTCTCGCTGGGTGTTCATGTTCCTGGCACTGGTCGCCCTAGTAGTCCTGGGAGCCATGGTTCGCCAGACTCCGCCCGCGCAGCGGTTTAGACTTCTCACGCTCGGCTTGGTGTGTGGTGGCGCGGTCGGTAACCTGATTGACCGCGTCCTGAATTCGGAAGGCGTGGTGGACTTCATTGACGTGTGGATAGGTCGGTTCCACTGGCCAACGTTCAACGTGGCAGACATGGCAGTGAGCTGTGGAGCTATCGCGCTAGCGGTCGTACTGTGGGCGGAGGGGAAACACGCCCAAGAACCCGTCGGTGAGGCAATAGATCCCGCAGAGGCCTCTACCTAGTACGGAGCTGCTCCCGTGCCTCTGCTGATCAAGTTCCAGGTTTCAGCAACTTCGACAGAGCGTCTCGATCGCTTCCTGGCCGACCAGCTTTCCCTGTCCCGCACGCAGGCGGCTCGTCTCGTCGCGGAGGGTGCGGTTCTTCTCAATGAGCATCCCGCGCGTGCATCTCGGGCTCAAGGAGCTTTGCGGCAGGGCACCACGAGAGATACGGGGCTACGATTTTCCACTCGACGTGGTCCACGAAGACGATGTGCTGCTGGTTCTGAACAAGCCGGCGGGCCTCGTGGTTCACCCGGCCCCGGGACACTGGGAAGACACATTGGTGAATGCCATCGCCGCCCGGGGAACGCGCCTGTCAGCTGGAACTGAGGGCCGGCCGGGAATTGTGCATCGGCTGGACAAGGATACCTCGGGTATCATCGTTCTGGCAAAGACCGATGCGGTGCATCGAAAACTGACACGCGCTATGAGCAGTCGACGCATCGAGCGGGTGTATGTAGCGCTCACCTGGGGTCACTTAACGGGCCCGCTGGATATCGACGCTGCCGTGGCCAGGAATCCCAAGGACCGCAAGCGCATGGCAGTCCTGGCTACAGGACGGCGAGCCCTCACACACGTGGTGCCGTTATCCCGATTCGATGTGTGCGATTTGGTCAAGGTCAGTCTCGGAACCGGCCGGACACACCAGATCCGCGTCCATTTGAACCATGTGGGTCACCCGGTAATCGGCGACCCAGTCTACGGAGGCGGCGGTCACAGGCGGATGACGGGAGGCCAACAGGCCCGCCGGGCCATAGCGCTGGAAAGAGCCACGCCCCGCCAGGCACTGCACGCAGCGGTTCTCAAGTTGCAGCATCCGGTGAGCGGAAAGGTGCTGCAGCTCGCGGCCGAATGGCCCCCTGACTTGCGTGATGCTCTCCGGGTTGCAGGTGGCGATCCGGCTCTGCTTGATCGCGATAACCTGCTGCAGTATCTTGGCTTCGCTCAATAAGATGGCCGATTTTGCAGGTATCCGGCTATTGGTGTTTCGGGTGGCCGACTTGGCCTGTGCGGCCGAAGCTTCGGCTGTTCGGGAGATCCTGCCGGCGCATAGGGCCACCCGCGTTCCCGGTGCACAAGATGCGGTGGATGGCCTCATCAATGTTCGCGGCCGCGTGATAACGCTGGTGGATGGCCGTCGTGCCCTCAACCACTCGCCGGGCGGTGGCGATGGTCCTGTCCTTCTCGTTGATGTCGGAGAGTCGACAGTCGGTTTGGCCGTGGATGCCGTGCTAGATTTGTTTTCGATAAGACGTGACGAATTGGCGGAACGAGAGGACCTGCCAGGAGTCGATGCCCGCATAGTCAAGGCCGTTGGGCAACGCGCCGGTTTGTCGTTCTTGCTTCTGGATACAGATGCCCTTCTTAGACCATACCTCGTGGCATAGGGGGAAGCCGTGAGTCATACAGTGCTCGTCTGTGACGACGCGATATTCATGAGGACCATGATCAGTGACATCCTGTCTCAGGCCGGATATGAAATCGTCGGTGAGGCGGAAACCGGCGTGCAGGCGGTCGAGAAGTTCAAGGAACTGAAACCGGATCTTGTCACCATGGATATCGTGATGCCGGACATGGGTGGAATCGATGCCGTCCGAGAGATCGTAAGTCAGGACCCCGGCGCCCGAATCTTGATGTGTAGTGCAATGGGACAACAGGCGCTGGTAGTGGAGGCGATCCAGGCAGGTGCCAAGGACTTCGTAGTCAAGCCGTTTCAACCTTCCCGCGTTCTCGAGGCTGTGCAGCGGGTGCTTGGGTAGGCATGGATCCCTCGCAGTATGCGGAGCTTTTCCTCGCCGAAAGCCGGGAACATCTAAACGAAGTCAACCAGCAGCTTCTGGAGTGGGAGCACGACCCGGAGGCGACGGAGCCGGTCGACGGGATTTTTCGTGCGGTCCACACCATCAAAGGCATGGCGGCCACAATGGGCTATGCCGCGGTCAGCGATCTCGCACACAGAATGGAGAATCTCCTCGACATCCTCCGGGGTGGAGATCAGCACGTTACTGAAGAGGTGTTCGAGCTGCTCTTTCGGGCGGCTGACGCCCTGGAGCAAACGGTGGATGCTGCCGTCACCGGCCAGGCCGGCGAGGTGGACGTCACTGACCTCCTCGAAG
>JARRLJ010000198.1:0-4604 GCA_037387025.1 Gemmatimonadales bacterium | reverse complement strand
CACAAAATGCCGTTCTGGGCAGATAGCACCCAGTGATTTTCCCCGGGAAAATAGAGAAACCGACTGGGAATTCCCTGAACCCGAGCTGCGGTGAATGCTTGCATACTTTCGGTGACCGGCAGGCGAAAGTCCTGTTGGCCGTGGATCACGAGTATCGGTGTGTCCCAGTTGCCGACGAACTTGTGCGGTGAGAACTTCTCGTAACTGTTGGGATTGTCCCAGTAAGCACCTTCCAGGTCGAAGTTCACGAAGAACATCTCTTCGGTAGCGCCGTACATGCTTTCCAGATTGAAGGCTCCGTCGTGCGCAATCAACGCCTTGAACCGGCCTTCGTGATTTCCGGCCAACCAGAACACGCTGTAGCCCCCGAAGCTCGCACCTACTGCGCCAAGTCTATCTTCGTCCACATACGGTTCCTGGGCGATGTCATCGATCGCGCTCAACAAATCCTGCATGGCCTGGCCGCCCCAGTCGCCGGAAATCTCTTCCTTCCATTCCTGACCGAAGCTCGGCACCCCGCGCCGGTTCGGGGCTATCACCACGTATCCGTTCGCGGCCATCATTTGGAAGTTCCAGCGGTACGAAAAGAACTGGCTCACCGTCCCCTGGGGTCCGCCTTGGCAATACAGCAGGGCCGGGTATTGCTGTGAGGGATCGAACCCCGGTGGGTAGATCACCCAGGCGAGCATCTCCTTGCCGTCGGTGGTTTCCACCCAACGTTCCTCGACGTCGCCCAATTCGACGCCGGCGAGGATGTGGTCGTTTTCATTTGTCAGCTGAGCCGCGATGCCGCTCAGGGGATCCACGCTGTAGATCTCGGTCGGCGCCGACATCGATTGGCGTGCCGCGATTAGCAGGGTACCCCGGCTCGTTTCTGCCACATCGAAACTGCCGTAGTTGTGCTGACCCTCCGTGATCTGCCGGATATCGTTGTGGGTAATGTCTGCAACAAACAGCTGGACGGTGCCCTGGATATCACTCGTGAAATAGATGGTGTTGTTATCACTGCCCCACACGGGTGAGTGGGCGTCTTGGTCGAATCCGGTAGTCAGCTCACGCGACGTCGCACGGTCCATATCGTATATGAACAATCGGTTGCGGTCAGATTCATATCCGTCCCGCTCCATGCTCAACCATGCCATGTACCGGCCATTGGGAGAAAACCGCGGCTCGGTATCGTAGCCCATAATACCCTGCGTGATATTGGTCGTTTGCCGAGTGTCCAGATCGTACACGTAGATCTCGGAGTTGGTGCTGACGGCGTATTCCGTTCCCGTCACCTTCTTGCTGGTATAGGCAATCTTCCGGCCGTCGGGGCTCCAACCAATTTGTTCGACACCACCGAATGGCTTCAGCGGCGTGTCGTACCGCTCACCCGGCATCAGGTCGACCGGTTCGCCCAATATTCCGTTGCTGTACGGGGCGATGAAAAGGTGACTATAGGTGTAGTCGTGCCAGGTATCCCAGTGCCGGTACATCAAATCGTCCATGATCCGGGCATCAGCTTTCGGGAGGTCGGGGTACAGGTCGTGTACGGTCCTATCGAGCTTGACATCGCGCGTGAAGGAGACGTGGGTTCCGTCGGGTGAGTAGTCGAAGTTGGCGATGCCCCCGTCGATATCCGACGCCTGGCGCAAGTTCATCCCGTTGGGATCGATCTCCCACAACTGCACCGAACCGCTCTGCGCCGACAAGAACCCGATTCTGAGACTATCCGGTCTCCACACAGCGTTGAACTCGCTGCCGGGCATGTCGGTAAGCTGAAAAGGTGACCCACCGGTGACTGGAAGCAGGAACAAATCGGTGTTCCCGCTGTTCGCCTCGATGTCATATTGCCTCACGCCATAGACGAACTGCGTCCCGGAGGGTGAGACTACCGGCCCGGATACCCGCTTCAGGCTCCACAGGGTCTCGGGCGTCATTACGTCTTGTGCGTACACCGACCCCGCAACAAACAGCGTGAAAGCAACGATTGAGTTGACGATCCGTTTCATTGTCTCAATTCCAGATATGGGTTCTGGCGTCCGTTATGCGTTCTTCGAAACTGTCGCTCATCCAGCGAAGTAGTCAGGCTCGTTTCCAGGCATCCACTTGATGTTGCAGCCAATGGAGGGGATCTGCTCATCGGAAATGGTTCTGCCCTGCAACAGTGCGTCGGTTGCCGCCTTCAGATCGCCTCCGGTCACCGCTATATCGTTGCCGGGACGGCTGGGGTCGAATTGGCCCCGGTACACCAAGCGATGGTCGGCGTCGAACAAGAAGAAATCCGGTGTGCATGCTGCCTTGTAGGACTTAGCGACTTCCTGTGACTCATCATACAGGTAGGGAAACGTGTAACCGGCTCGCTTGGCTTCCTCTTTCATCTTGTCCGGGTGGTCGTCCGGATATGCGTCGACGTCATTGGCGCTGATCGCGATGATGGCGAGCCCCTTCTCCTGGTACTCCCGTCCGAACTTGGCGAGTTCGTTTTGGATGTGCTTCACGTACGGACAGTGATTGCAGATGAACATCACAAGCACACCTGGTGCACCGGGGAAATCATCCAGCGAAACCGTATGTCCGTTCGCGTCCAACAACGTGAAATCGGGAGCTTTGGTCCCGAGTGGAAGCATCGTTGATGCTGTCGCAGCCATTGATCCTGCTCCTATGCTGAATGCTTGATGCCGCTTACGATACTGGCTCGTTCGCCTTGCCGGCGAGGTCCAGCAGAAAGGCGTACTCGAAAGCTACCTCTCTGAGTCGCCGAAACCGCCCGGAGGCACCACCATGTCCCGCCTCCATGTTCGTTTTGAGGAGGAGACGGTTGTTATCGGTCTTCATGGCCCGCAGCTTGGCCACCCATTTTGCGGGCTCCCAGTACTGCACCTGCGAATCGTGTAGACCAGTCGTAACCAAAAGGTTGGGATAGTCTTTGGCCTCCACGTTATCGTAGGGCGAGTATGACATCATGTAATCATAGTAGACTTTGTCGTTGGGATCGCCCCACTCATCGTACTCGGACGTCGTCAGCGGGATGCTCTCGTCCAGCATAGTCGTGACGACGTCGACGAACGGCACCGACGCAACAACCCCCTCGAACAGGTCCGGGCGCATATTTGCTATCACTCCCATCAACAGGCCACCAGCACTGCCACCCATTGCAAAGAGGACATCCGGGTTTGTATACCCTGCTTCGACGAGATATTCGGCACAGTCGATGAAATCGGTGAACGTGTTCATCTTGTTCAGTAGCTTCCCATCTTCGTACCACCACCGGCCCATTTCCTGACCACCCCTCACGTGGGCGATGGCGTATACAAAGCCTCGGTCGAGTAGGCTCAACCTCGCCGAGCTGAACGTGGCATCCATACTATAGCCATACGAGCCATACCCATAGAGTAGAAGTGGGGTGCTGCCATTCAACTCGAGGTCCTTGCCGTACACGATCGATATCGGCACTCGCACCCCGTCTCTCGCAGTGGCGAACCTCCGCTCCGTGACATAGTCGGCAGACTCAAAACCGCCGAGCACTTCATCCTGCTTCATGAGAGCCTTGGCGCGCGTATTCATATCGTAGTCGAATACGGAGTTCGGAGTCGTCATGGATGTGTAATTGTACCGCAGGATGTCAGTATCAAAGTTAGGGTTCACGCCGATTCCGGCCCAGTATGCCGGCTCCCCGAAGTCGAGATAATGCTCGTCGCTGCCGTCCCAGGGGATGATCCGGAGCCGCATCAGACCTTCCCTGCGCTCCGCCACCACGAGATGTCCGGCGAAGATCTCGAAGTTGCTCAATAGCACATCTTCGCGGTGGGGAATAACCTCCTTCCAGGAGTCCTTGCCGGGACTGCTGACCGGGGTTTCCATCAGCCTGAAGTTCTGCGCCTCGAAGTTGGTGCGGATGTAGAACTTGTCCTGATAATGATCGACACTGTACTCGTGGTCGCGTTCACGTGGTTGAATAACCGTGAACTCCCCATTCGGGTTCGTCGCATCGAGGTAGTGATACTCGGAGCTCAACGTCTGGGCCGCTCCGATCATTAGAAAGCGCTTCGACTTGGTTTTGAAGATGTAAACACCGAACTCCTCATCCCCCTCTTCGTAGACGAGAACGTCTTGAGACGGATCGCTGCCCAGAACGTGACGGTATATCTGAAACCAGCGCAGTGTATTCAGATCCTGGCGAGCGTAGAACAGGGTCTTATTGTCCTCCGCCCAGGCGATGTTGCTTGTGACATTAGACACCACGTCCTCGAGCATCTCGCCGGTAGTGAGATCCTTGAAGCGGATCTCGTAGATGCGCCGGCCGACAGTATCCTGCGTGAACGCGAGGATGTTCTGACCTGAGCTGACAGAGCGGCTGCCAATCGCGAAGAAATCGTGTCCGTCCGCCAGTTGGTTGGCGTCCAACATGATCTCCTCGGGCGCGTCCTTGGACCCTCTACGCCGCGCGTGGATCGGGTACTCTTGACCCTCCGCGTAACGAGTGTAGTAGAAATAGTCGTCGAGTCTGTAAGGGACTGATGAGTCATCCTCCTTGATGCGACCCTTGATCTCCTCGAAGAGAGCATCCTCCAGCCCCTTCACGTGCGCCATCTGGGTCTCGGTGTACTCGTTCTCGGCGG
>JARRLJ010000197.1:0-9528 GCA_037387025.1 Gemmatimonadales bacterium | reverse complement strand
CTGCAGCGGTGCCCGAGCGAATCTGAGTGCTTGCCATGAGCTGCATATTACCTGATACGGATCACGTTGAGCCTTGGCTGAGCCGGCCCTGACAATGGGTCACCAACATTGTCGACCAACTCGACGGTGAAGCCACGCTGTCCAGCTGTCTGAATCACTCGGTAATACCCTCCGGAACCCGATCCGAGCATCCCCGACACATCGAAAGACCCGCCACTGAATACAGGTGCATCGATGGGGAACGGGCGCTCGAACAGCTCCGGGTCCTGCGTATGTAAGTCGGCGTACAACGCGCGGAAATCCCAAGTCGAATACTGCAGCCGAGGTTGCGGCTGAGCTAGTTCCGGATGATCGGACACGTAGTTGGCCAAGAACCAATCTCCCAGTAACTGATCGATCGGCTCACCCGCAGCCGCTGTGAGATTATCCACTCCGACCAGTTGTGTCTCGGTCAAACGTCGCAGTACTTCATCTCCCTGCTGATCGGACACCCAGCGCAACAACAGCCAACTCGCGCCGCGTTCTTCCAGTGTACCGGTCCCGCTGGCATAGAGCGGGAAGTGCACCTCCGGATCTGACAGGAACAGGAAGGCGTTGAATAGATCTCCCAGCGCAAACGCGCTGAACCGCTCAGACTCCCCCAGTGCCTCGAAATGTATCGCCGCCAGTTCCTCCGACATGTGCGACATGGCTTCGTTGAGCCAAGTCTGCTCTGAGTTTCCTGCTCGCACGATCACGTGCTGGTGAAAATTGATCATATGCTGCAGCTCGTGCACGAACGTCACCGGCACAATGCGCTTGACCCGCTCAACCGAGTGATCGCAGGTCACACCCGCTCAACCGAGTGATTGCAGGTTACGGTCCCCTCGGGGTCGGGCGTGATCGAGTAGAAGATCTCCGCTTGGTTGGACCGGTCGTCCTTCTGAAACTGCGGATCGATGTCGACCGGGTAGAAGAAACCAGTGATGTAGTTATCCGAGCATTCGGATGTCTCAGTCAGGCCGTTTGCCACTGGCGTCATCAAGATCAGCACTCTCCCATTGCGGTCGATGTCAGACTCCGACCCGAATGCGCTGGTCGCAACGTCGTACAAGTCCAAGTCGAAGATCGCGCCCAGCTCATCGAAATCGAGCTGTGACAGACCGCCACTCGGAGCCTCTATGTCTTCGTAGATCACTGCGTGGGTGCCGGCATACCTGACTTCTCCAGTCACCCTGGCGAAATCCGCAATGATCTTGCACTGGATCTTGTCACACACTCTGAAGCTGCGCCTGTCTCCTACGGCGATGTCAGCTTGGATCCCGGCAAGGAGCGGCGAGACGTCTTGCAGTGGCTCTCTGGGAAGCGCGGCCAAATCAGCTTCCTGCTGACGCAAAAAGTCCTCGAACCGTTGTGACACTGTTCGCTCCGAGGACCTCCTCGACTGCAAGGGGATGGGAGCGGCCCCGGAGTCACCCCTGAGGCGATAAGCCAACGTCAAGCCTATCTCACCCGTCACCGACTGCGGCGCCAGCAGGTATTCTGTCGAATCGGTGGTGGCGTCCTCGAAAGTCGCGCAACCGTCCATCAGCACTGGATCGAGCGAGACCCACTCACCCGGCAACAACCTCAAGGGTTCGGTTGAAGCTATGAAGGCCCCGGACACGGAGTCGGATCGGGCGATGCCCACCCCGACAGTCACGGTCACCGTCCCCGGAACCAGGCAACGTGGTACTATCACCTGCACGCCCTGCCCCGTCGGCGACACCGCATACAAGGCCGCTACCTTGCCACCAATCCTCACGACGGTGGAGTCGAACAAGCTGAACCCGCCCAACGTGAGTGTGTCGCCGCCCGTGAAGCTCGACGGGTTCAGCGAGTTCACCGCAGGAGCACTCACGGCGGTTGCCGTGAAAGTGATGGACCCGTCACGGTTACGGGCCAGTGCCGCTTCAACGGTGTATTCCCCTGCCTCTGGTCCGAGGTTCAGGTACACTTGCGCGATCCCCTTCCCGTCAGTGACCGTTGCCGAATCGGACAGGACGGCGCCCGATCCGGTGGCCACCGACCAAACCACTTTCTCACGTGGCACGCCGCTGCCATCGGCCGCGGTCACCAGTACCGACAGCGGTATCGCCAGCCGGTTCCCAGCGGTTGCTCGCTGTCCGTCACCGGACTCGCCCGGGAGTTTCTCGAAGCGAGCCGGTACCGGCAGGTCGGGGCCACCGTCGGTACACCCCCCGCAGACTAATACCGCCGCCACCAGGGCGGCGCTCACGTTGCTATAAGTCAATGGTGACTCCTGACCAAAACAAATGCCTGATACCGGTTCGAGCCCGGGTCTGTTCCCTGCCGTAACTCTCTAGCGTGTCAGAACATACGGGGTTCTTACGCGTTTTGACAATGCTTCACGCCGGGGGTAGCTTACCTCAGTGACTGCACCCGCCGCTATACGGGATGAGCCCGGGACAACGGTGGCGGAAACGATCCGCCAGCAAAGCCAAGTACAATCGGCCCAGCGACCCTGAGTCGGACGCTGGGCTGTTCTCGACAATGAGCTTCGTCCACCTACATACTCACTCAGAGTACTCGCTCCTCGATGGTGCCAACCGAATCCCCGATCTAGTCGAGCGGATCAAGGCACTTGGCATGGACAGCCTCGCGATCACCGATCACGGGAACCTCCATGCCGCGTGGTCTTTCTACGAACTGGCCAAGGCTGCAGGAATCAGGCCCATCCTCGGGTTCGAGGCATATGTTGCCTTTGGGTCGCGGCATATACGGGAAAAACCCGTGGAGGCCCCGGCACAATACTCCCACCTGGTTTTGTTGGCTCGAGACCGAACAGGGTACAAGAACCTGATCAAGCTGTCTTCAATCGGCTACTTGGAGGGCTACTACCGCCGCCCGCGCATCGACAGGGAGGTGCTCGAGCGCCACAGTGAGGGAATCACTGGGCTGGCAGCGTGCCTGTCAGGTGAGATTGCGCTTTGGCTGCGTCGCAACAACTACGACGAGGCCCGGCGGGCCGCACAGTGGCTGTCGTCGACCCTGGGTCCGAACGGCTTCTGGCTCGAAGTGCAAGACCACGGGATCCCGGATGAACATGTCGTGCGCGACGGGATGTTCCGCCTTGCCGAGGATCTGGGTCTACCTGTGGTGGCGACCAACGACGCGCACTACCTCGAGCGTGAGGATCACGAAGCCCATGATTGCCTGCTGGCAATCGGGACAGGCAAGGATCTGGACGATCCCAATCGATTCCGGTTCTACGGGCAGGAAAGCTACATAAAGTCGGAACAAGAGATGGCTGAGCTCTTTCCCGACCGAAGCGATCTACTGGAGAACACGCAACGTGTTGCAGATTCGTGTGAGTTCGACTTCGAGAAGCGCTATTTCGTACCTGAGTTTCCCCGGGACGATCCGTCGAGGTCCGAGAATGAACTGCTGGTATCGCTAGCCCAGGACGGGGCGACCCGTCGTTTCGGAACGCCACTTCCGGACAGAGCACGGGAACGCCTCGATTACGAGCTGGACGTCATCACTCGTCTGGGGTACGCCGGCTACTTCCTCATTGTGCAGGACTTCATCAAGGCCGCGCAGGACCGTGGAATACCAGTGGGCCCTGGACGCGGGTCAGCTGCAGGCTCACTAGTAGCGTACGCTCTGGGCATCACCAACGTCGACCCTCTCCGCTTCGATCTCCTGTTCGAGCGATTCCTCAATCCGGAGCGTGTGTCGATGCCAGACATCGACGTGGACTTCTGTTACGAGCGCCGCGGAGAAGTGATCGAGTACGTGCGGGAGCGGTACGGCAGACGCAGCGTGGGTCAGATCATCACGTTTGGGACACTCAAAGCGCGGGCCGCCGTGCGAGACATTGCCCGGGTGTTGAGAGTCAGTCCCTCCGAAACGGACAAGCTCGCCAAGCTTATTCCGACCGGCCCGGCATACTCACTCTCAGTGGCTGAGGCAGCTGCTAAGGTGCCCGAACTGGCGCAACTCACGAAAGAAAGCCAGACGATCCGTCGATTGGTAGACTTGGCGCAACGTGTCGAAGGGCTATCGCGGCACGCTTCGGTACATGCTGCAGGCGTCGTTATAGCCCCCGGGCCGCTGGAAGACTACGTGCCGGTGTGCACCCCTCCGCAACGCGGCAGCACGGCAGGAGGAAACGGTGACGAGACGGTCATAACGCAGTTCGATATGATCGCCTTGGAAAAGATCGGCATGCTGAAGATGGACTTCCTTGGGCTAAAGACGTTGACGGTAATCCACGACGCGGCCACCATGATCCGGGCGCGACACGGCGTGGAGATCGACTTCGACTCGGTCGATCTGGACGACCCGGAAGTCTACAAGCTAGTGCGGAGCGGCAGGGTGGCCGGAGTGTTCCAGTTCGAGTCTCCGCTCGGAACGGATATGCTACACCAACTCAGGGCAGACCGGTTCGACGACCTCGTCGCCACCAACGCCCTGGTTCGGCCCGGGCCCTTGGACTCCGGTATGCACCAGGTATACATCCGCCGCAAGCGAGGTCTGGAGGAGGTGAGCTACGTTCTTCCCGAGTTGCGGGAGGTACTTGAGCCCACATACGGAGTGATCCTGTATCAAGAACAGGTGATGCGGATCGCGAACGTCTTGGCGGGATTCTCACTCGCGGAAGCAGACGTGTTACGCAAGGCGGTGGGCAAGAAAGACGCCGATTTGATCGAGCGCGAAATGAGGCGTTTCGTTGATCGCAGTGTGGAACGGGGATACGATCGCAGAATCATCGAGGAGATAGCCTCACAAATCCAGACATTTGGTCGCTACGGTTTCAACAAGTCACACTCAGTCGCCTACAGCATAATCTCGTTCCAAACAGCTTGGCTGAAAGCGCACTACCCATCAGAGTTCATGGCAGCGCTGCTCTCCTCCGAGATCGGTGATACCGATAAGGTAGTGTCCTACATCAACGAAGCCCGCGAACTAGGCATCGAGGTCCTTCCACCGTCTGTCAACGAATCAGGCTGGAAATTCACGGTTACTGACGAGGAGCAAATCAGGTTCGGATTGGGCGCCATCAGACACGTAGGACGCACGGCTATTGAATCGATAATCGTCGCGCGCGAACAGGACGGCCGCCCAGCTCACTGATGCAGTCGACAGCGCGTTAGCCGAGGCCCAGTTGCGGCAGGCTGAACGCGATGCGGGCCAAGTCAGCTTATTCGGTAACGCTCCCGACACAAGACCGTCAAGCGCAGGCGGGTCGCTCCCCGACATCGCGCCCTGGTCCGAAGCGGAGCGACTGACAAAGGAAAAAGGGGTGATCGGATTCTTCATATCCGGTCACCCGCTCGAGCGCTTTAGAGAAGAAGTGAAGCTATTCAGTTCCAGAACGACCGCGACACTAGGCACGTGGAGCGAGCACAAAGTCAGCGCCGCGGTCGTAGTGACGGCCGTCAAGCGCAGGATCAGCAGAAAGACCGGATCAGAGTACGCCCGGCTCACCGTAGAGGACTTTCACGGAACCGCTGAAGCGTTAGTTTTTCCCGACACCTGGAGCAAGTTGTCGGACATTATCGCAACGGACGCAGCTCTCCTACTCACCGGCACATACAGCGCCCGAGATCGGGGAGAAGAACGCGCTCCGTTCATCGTCGAGGGGGCGCAGCCCTTAGCCGAGTTGCGAGAAACTGGCGAGGTGGCGGTGGAGCTGGTATGGAAACGAGAACCAGAGACCAGCAGAGAGATTGCTCGAGGAGTAGCGGCTCTGTGCGCGGCGCATCCAGGCCCGGCCCCCATTTATGTCGAGTGGGCCGACGGTAACGGCACGACCGCCCGTTTGCGTTCCCGCAACCTTAGGGTACAACTTGACGAAGATCTATTGGACGCCTTAAAAGAGCTGATTGGGACAGACGGCGTTCGCCTTGTGAAAGCGAGATAGATACCACAGTGGCTGCGACCGCATTCAACGCCGAATTCGAGAAGCCGATCATCGAATTGGAGCGTCAGATCGCGCACCTAAAGCGACTTGCCGTGGACCGCAAGCTCGACGTTCAGGAAGAGATCGAGCCGCTCGAAGCGAAGCTCTCGGAACTGCGCCGCGATATCTACCAGCGGCTGTCACCGATGGAACGCGTCCAGGTAGCGCGGCATCCGGGCCGACCTTATGCAATGGACTATATCGGGTCACTCTTTACCGATTTCGTCGAGCTGAAGGGAGACAGACTATATCGGGACGACCCGGCGATCGTGGGAGGATGGGCACGGTTGAGAGAGCGACCGGTGATAGTCATAGGACAGCAGAAGGGGCGGGATACGAAGGACAACTTGAAGCGCAACTTCGGCATGCCCCACCCAGAAGGATATCGAAAGGCTCTACGGCTGATGCTGATGGCAGAGCGTTTCGGGGCGCCGATCATAACGCTGATTGATACGCCCGGTGCGTACCCCGGATTGGGGGCAGAAGAACGGGGGCAGGCCGAAGCGATCGCGCGGAATCTGGAGGAAATGGCTGCCCTGAGGACCCCCATCGTCGCTGTCATAATCGGGGAGGGCGGCTCGGGTGGTGCGCTTGCCCTAGGTTTGGCTGACCGGGTGTTCATGTTCGAGCATGCCATCTACTCAGTCATCTCGCCCGAAGGTTGTGCTGCGATTCTCTGGAAGGATGCAGCTCAGAAAGAACGTGCCGCCGAATCACTCAAGCTCACCAGTCAGGATCTGCTACGTCTCGGTCTCATAGACGAAATCGTCCCCGAACCGGCAGGTGGCGCTCACGCGGACCCGAATCAGGCGACCACCAATCTAGAGAACGCGCTGGCGAAGAGCATCCCTGACCTCGCAGAGATAGATCCTGACAAGCTGCGGGACCTGCGCGTCGAAAAGTATCTCAAGATGGGCAAGTTCGAAGAGGGTTCTCTTGGCCGATCTGGTTGAAGTCCGGTTCAAAGGCAACCGCAGAGATTTCTTCTGCTGGGATGATTCAAAGGACCTGGCAGTAGGAAATCCTGTGGTGGTGGAGGTCGATCGCGGGTGCGACCTGGGGCACATTTCGGCAATAGGCGAGCTGGCAGAACGGAAGTGCGGAGTCGGCTGCGAAGGGTGTGAACTCGCGAAGCCAACGGACCCTCATGGTAAGGTCCTCCGAGTAGCCCGTCCCGAAGATACCCACCTGATCGAGGAGCTACGTAAAGCGGAAGAGGATGTGCGTCGCACCGTGATCGAGCGTGTGCAAGCGCACGGCCTACTCATGAAGGTCTCCGACGCCGAGTGGCAGTGGGTGACGAAGCCAAACGGCTCGACGGGATCGGACGCTGCGGCAGACAATACTGCTGTTCTTCCTGGCTGCCAGAACTAAAGCCTGTCAGCCTATCGCTCGCAAAGGATCAACGCCTGTCTCTCAACCCATCGCAGATCTCGGGCGGTTGTGGGCGACTGCTGTGCTGCCTGCGATACGAGCACGATTTCTATGTGAGCAGCCGGAAACGATTCCCGAAGGAAGGCCGGATGATCAAGACCGGTGTAGGTACCGAAACGGTCCTAGCGGTGGACATATTCCGGGAGCGTGTTCTGTTGCGGTCTGGTGACGGCGCGGTGCGGACAATAGTACTAGCAGAATTGAAGGGCGAGGTGGAGAGGGCGGAAGCACCTGTCGAGAAACCCCAACCTAGGCCACCATCCTCACTAGTCACCTTCGACGAAGGAGAGGTCGCTGGGATCACGCCCGAGGATGCCGCGGATGCGGTTACACCACCCAAACGACGTAGGCGAAGGCGTCGTGGTGGGCGCAGACGAGGTAAGCGTACCGGATCGGACGACGAAAGAAACGACCGGTCGGAATGAAGGGCGGATAGCGAGCGTGGCGGACAAGTTCTACATAACCACTGCAATCGATTACTCGAACGGTGAACCACACCTGGGACACGCCTTCGAGAAGATCGGTGCAGATTGTATAGCGCGGTACCGTCGGCTGCGCGGTCACAGGGTCCACTTCGTGATCGGCATGGACGAACACGGTCAAAAAGTAGCACAAACTGCGGAGGAGCAGGGTATCGACCCGCAAGACTGGGTGGACGGGTTGGCGGCCAAGTTTGAGGCTGCTTGGCGGGAGTTGAACATCAGTAACACGGATTTCATTCGCACTACGGAGGAACGGCACAAGCGAACCGTAAACGAATTGTGGAAGCGCATTCAAGCTGCCGGATACGTGGACAAGGGCACATATAGCGGCTTCTACTGCGTGGGGTGCGAGGCATTCAAGCTCGAGAAGGACCTCGAAGACGGGAAGTGTCCCCAGCACCCGACTCGGGAGATCAAATGGGTGGAGGAACCCAACCTGTTCTTCAAAGCGGGCGCGTTCCGCGATTTCCTACTGCAGCTCTACGAGACCAGGCCGGATGCGTCGGATTTCGTGCGACCCAGGGCAAAACTCAACGAGGTCCGGAACGTGGTTGCGGAATGGGACAGCAACTATGCCATGTCTGCTAGTAGGGCGAGCGTCCGTTGGGGCATACCGTGGCCCGGAGACGAAACACACACCGTTTATGTCTGGTTCGAGGCGTTAATCAACTACCTGTCGGCAACGGGTTTCCCGGACGACGGATACAATGAGATCTGGCCCGCCGACCTGCATATAATCGGACCCGATATTCTACGGTTCCATGCGGCGTTCTGGCCCGCGATGTTGCGAGCAGCCGATCTGCCGGTTCCTGGTGGGGTGTGGTGCCATGGTTGGGTCAAGACATCGGATTCCCGGTTTTCCAAGAGTGCCGGCGTCACAATCACACTGCGTGAGGCAATCGATCGACACGGCCCCGATGCTCTACGCTACTTCCTGCTCCGAGAAGTTCCGTGGGATGCAGACGGCAACTTCACTTGGGAGCGGTTTGACGCGCGGTATACCTCCGAGCTTGCTGACGGGTACGGCAACCTCGCTAGTCGTATCCTCTCCATGATGACCCGGTATCTCGACGGTGTGGTCCCGGATGCCCAAACTGAAACCGAACTGGACAGCGTGGGAGCCGAGGTGGTAGCCAAATACCAATCCGCGATGGACGCTCATTTGCTTCACGAGGGCGGCAACGCGGCCTGGGGCTTGGTGACACGAGCCAACCAGTTCGTGGAAGAGACCGCACCTTGGACTCTGGCCAAGGAGCACCGAAACGAAGAGCTTCGGAATGTAATGGCTGCGCTGACCAGAGCGCTGACTCGCATCACTTCTATGGCCGCCCCCTTCATGCCTGGGAAGGCTCAGACTGTCTGGCAAGCTCTGGGAAGAACGGATGACGTATCGTTGTCGTCGTGGCAGGACCTGGAATCACCGCAGGTAGCGGGCCGTTCGGTAACTCGCCTCGCACCATTGTTTCCCAAACCCCAAGCTTGACTCCGTAAGTAGCTTTCACCAAGTAACTTACAGCCTCCGGGCCTGGTTCCACCGCCTCCTTGACATGGTTCGAACCTTGGGTTAAATCCCACCCGGTCTTGACCCCGTCAGGAGTCGTCGGCGGCTCTCATGATGCCGTCTCGAGTGACCCATTCCTTTGTGAGGAACGTCACTGAGTCGGG
>JARRLJ010000196.1:0-7002 GCA_037387025.1 Gemmatimonadales bacterium | reverse complement strand
CACGTGTTGAACCAGATTACCCCAACAGTGATGCCGAGGTCACGATCATTGAGGCGATGACCCTCGAACCGGGCATGTATCGTGGGAAGGTTCCCGAAGTTCACCGGCTCACCTGGGTTGGGGCCCAGAGAGACGTCCACCCGCCGCTTCCTTGCGTCCCCATCCAGCAGTTCGAGTTGATGGACCGTGCCCGGGGCACCCGCCAGACTCCGCATCACTCGTTGCCACACCTTCACAGCCATTGGACGCCCGCCGGGCGTCCGCTGCGCCAGCTTCACTTCGTTCTCAACTGATCGGCCGTCGATCTCGACAATGATCCAGCCCGGCTCGATTCCCGCTACGAATGCGGGGCCTCCCGAGTCGACACGAGACACCACGACGAAGTCATCTATCAAGCGGACATCCATCCCCGCGTCACCCTCACTACGTTCCACATCAGCACTCCCCGTCGAGTCGAGCCCATCGGCATACTCCTTGGGAATGAGGGAGAAGTGCGACTGCCCAAACCTGGCCAGCATATCGTCGATCACCCTGCGCAGATCAGCCACATCGTCGGCATTCTCGGCATGTGGCCTGAGTTCCTCTCTAATGCCAACCCAGTCGACGCCGTTGAATGTGGTGTCGAAATGACTCTCATATACTATGGTCCAGGCAGCATCGAAGGTTTGGAGCCCCGTCGCCAAGTCATAGGCCGTTTCCGGCCCCCTGTGCGAGGAGCAAGCTGTACCAACCACCACGGATCCAACGACAAGTGGCCTGACGATCCGGCCACATGGATTCATGGATTGGCCCGTTCCGACTGGAATAGCTTTTCCGGCTGGAGGACCTCTTCCGGTTGGAAGACCTGTTCGATACTCAGCTCGAATAGCTGGGCAATGCGGAAAGCAAGGGGAAGGCTGGGATCAAACCGACCGGTTTCAATGGCGTTCACCGTCTGCCGCGAGACCCCCAGACGCCGCGCAAGTTCCGCCTGGGTCCAGCGGTATTCAGCCCGCAACACTCGCAATCGGTTTCTCACGGCGTAACCTGACTCCTCAAAAGACAAGAGTGCAACTGTATCGCTATGTAAAGTAACGTTGTCAGCCGTGAGCACCGTGACATGGGACACTTTCAGACCTTCGCGAAAGGACGGGCTTGATCAAGCCCGTTTTACTCGTACCTCAGCGCCTCCAACGGATCCACCTGGGTCGCGCGACGTGCCGGGATATAGGTAGCTGCCACCCCCGAAACGAGCAGAGTGAGCGAGACTCCGCCGAACGTAATCGGATCGAACGGACTCACTCCAAACAGGAATATCGCGAGGCTCCGGGTCACCAGCGCGGCCATGAGAACCCCAAGCACGATACCGCTCAGAGCCAAGATCGTCCCCTGCCGAACTACCATGCCCAGGACACTCCTTCGCTGGGCGCCCAAGGCCATGCGAATGCCCATCTCTTGAGTACGCTGGGAGACGGAATACGCCATGACACCGTATACGCCCACTACTGATAGTACGAGAGCCACAACAGCCAGCACGGACATCACCTTGGCCATGATGGTGTTGCCACCTTGTTCGTCATTCATGTGGTCTTCCATGGTCTTGACCGCATAGATCGGGAGATCGGGATCCAACCTGAGGACCTCCTGCCGGATGCCTTCGACGAGGGCGAGCGGTTCACCGGTTGCACTAACAATGCACGAACGACCATGCTCATGTTGCTCCGGGGGTATTGATGGGCCGACATGAAGGTCATCGGGCGAGGAAACTGACCGACGTCGAGCGTGTTGCGGACCACACCGACGATCTCTCGAGTCACGCCCCAGTATTCGACCTGTTTGCCAATAGGGTCCTCTCCGGGAAAATGACGGTCTGCCAGCTCTTGGTTCACTATCACTGTGGGACGCGTGTCCATCCGGTCCTCACTCCCGAACGCGTGCCCCGCAACCAAGGCAGTTGCCATGGTGTTGAAATACTCCGGAAACACCCAGCGAACTTCGGTCAAGGGGCGCTGCTCGAGACTGGCAGACTCGCGACCGGGAATTTCGAAGAACGTGTTGTTGTTGCCTTGCATGGGGAGGATTGTGGTACCGCCCGCCGACACAACACCTGGGATCGACGATACCTGTGGCAGCAGTTCCCGATAGAACCGGTCCACGGCCGCCGAATCCGGGTACTCCTCGTCCGGAAGGGCTAGCCGGAAGGTCAGGAGATTCTCCTCGTCCCAGCCGAAGTCAGCAGTTTGAAGCCTCAGGAACCCCTTCACCAATAGCGCGGAAGCCACGAGAAGGGCCAAGGACAGTGACACCTCAGCCACAACCAGCGCTTTTCGCAGGCGGTCGCCCTTATTACCTACGTTCCCCCGTCCCCCCTCTTTGAGCGTGTCGGTGATGTTGGACCGGGAACTCTGGAGCGCCGGGCCGATACCAAAGACAATCCCCGTGACTATCGTGACAAACAAAGCGAACAGCAGGACTCGGCCATCCAATCCGATCTCATCGACCCTGGGAAACCAGCTCGGCATTACCGCGACAAACCCACGGATTCCCGCAATCGACATTACGACTCCCAGCACACCTCCCAACAGTGAGACGATCATCGCCTCTGTCAGAAGTTGCCGGACAATGCGCACTCGGCCTGCTCCCAACGCAGCGCGAACGGCGATCTCTCGGCCCTTACCTGCCACTCGAGTAAGCATGAGATTGGCCACGTTGGCGCACGCGATCAGCAGAACGAAGGCAACCGCCACCGACGCAATCAAGCTTCCCATGCGGAACTCTACCGAGAAGATCTGACGGTGCAATTCGCGGGTTCCGGCTCCCCAGCCGTCGTTGGTCTCGGGGTATTCCTGAGCCAACCTGTCGGCAATTGCGGACGCCTCCGCATTGGATTGCTCCAGTGTAGCTCCGGGCCGGAGACGGGCTACCGGGGACAGGAAGTGGCTGCCCCGGCTCTCATCACCGGTCAGTGGGATCGGTGTCCAGATCTCGGTCCTGCTCTCATAGAACTGGAATCGCGGCGGCAGCACACCGACCACTGTATATGATTCGCCGTCCAACTCCAGCACGCGGCCCACGACCGAGGGATCTGCTCCAAAACGCCGGCGCCAAAGACCGTTGCCCAGTATGGCAACCCGGTGCTCGCCGTCTCTTTCCTCTTCAGGCCGGAAAGTGCGGCCGATTGTCGGCTGAATCCCTAGCACCTGGAAGTAGTTCCAAGAAGCCCTCTCACCGTCGATACGCTCAGGTCGGTCACCACCGGATACGTTGAAGTCTCGGCCGTAACTCGCCGCTACGTCCATTGTCCGACTCTGCTCGCGGATATCTAGGAAGTCCGGAATAGACACGGAGTTATACGTCCATCCGCGCGCCGGCACCGTACTGTACACATGCAGCAGCCGGTTTGCCTCTGGGTAAGGGAGCGGGCGAAACATGAACACGTCGACCGCGCTGAATATGGTGACGTTCGCCCCTATGCCGAGTCCCAACGAGATGATGGCCAAGGCGATCACGCCCGGGCTCTTTCTTATGGAACGCAGGCTATATCGGATATCACCCAATAGGGATTCCATTTGCCGGCCCAAGACTAGGGAAGTGGAAACAGATAAGAGCCGCGCTGCCCTCATCTCACAACGTCGACCTAAGCAGCCGGGTTTCGCTCTTGTAACTCAGTCACGGGGCTGGAGGGGTCGAGCACAGGCTCACCCACCCCGGTTCTCGACCGCAGGCGAAGGGTTCGGATGGGCCACGGAATCAGAGGCCAATACGATAGAAGTACTCCCGTGCTGACTCCAGATGGTTGGCCGCAATCCCAAAGATCGATTGCCGTATGATCTTTCTGGGAACCTCAGCTGCCGATCCGGTGGGCAGCAGCCTTCTCAACTGCTCTATCGTTTCGACCATTCTGTGGTATCCCAGTTTCAGTTCTTGCTCAGAATCCTCTCCTGGAGGGTCGGGCATCTCAGCCGCCACTTGGTCGAGCCGATCCGCGAACTGCGCGGCCCAGGAATGCCATTCTCGTGTCACTTCGCGCATCTGGCCTGCACTGGCCTCGGACCCGAGCTCGTCGATCGCCAGCGCCTTGGCTCGTTCCTCCTCGACCAACTGCTCCAGCTGAATGAGCACATTGATCACTGGTGGAGCATTCTCTCCTGCAGTTGCGGATTCATTTCCGGATTCGACTGCGGACCGACCAGCTTCATCTGCCGTTATGGAGGTGTCGCCTTCCTCTCCTCCTAGCCGCGTGAGTATTGCCGCAACACCTGCCACCAGGACCGCAACTATTATCAGGACAATCACGCGCACGCGACCACTCTGGTCATGGCCTTTGGCTCCTGCGGACAACACTGTATTCCTCCTTGCTCGCGGTACGTCAGTGCACGGTAGACAGGGCACGAAACAGACGCAAGGGAGCCCGGCGGCCGACTCGGCGTTCGACCTTCCCATTGCACAAAGAACCCTGAAAGCCACGTGGCCTAGAACCGTCGGATGTGCTGTGGACGACGCCCGAACGGCCGGTTGCAGCGGGCGGATGTCAACTTCCATCGGGGTGATGCGAATCGACAACCGTCCGATGCAAGTTTGCAGCGCACCAATGTGAGTTCGCAGGGACCCGTGTCAATTGACATCGGCCGCACGTCGATTTGCAGGAAGCCGATGTAAACTGACATAGGACCCATGTAGATTTGCAGCAGGGTCGTGTGACTTTGCAGACGCCCGATGTAAATAGGCCTTGGAGTTCGATAAGTTGTTTAGTGACAATATTTTACACGACACCGCCTCGAGTTCGGGCCCGTCCGTCAGCTTGCCTTCCTTTCGAAGCAGTGGAGCAAATTCCGCATAGACCTCGCCGACATCTTGCAGCATGACCGCTGTCGTAGGTGTTCGACCCTCGCTGAAATCCAGGCCGACCTGACGCGCGAGAGTCAGACGTACGTTACGGATGCACGCGCTAGACCTTGCCACGGACCGGTCTGAGGGCTACTTCTGTTCGGCCTTGGCGGCAATCCTAGGGCCGCGAGCCAGACCTCGTAAGGCCTTCAAGGACAAGGTGTTGAGAGCGTGTTGATAGACCGCACGTAGATTGCCCCTTCAGAGCTATTCAGGGACCACAGAATGCATCATCTCAGACTTTTCGGACGACCTCATCTCGTCGGGCCGGACGGCAACCCGAGTCCTTTTCGAACCGGAAAACAGCTGGCACTACTTGTCTATTTGGCGCTGGAGGCTCGGACCCGGCCAGTATCCCGCGACAAGCTGATCGAGCTTTTTTGGCCCGATGTGCGACTCAAGCTCGGTCGACACTCGCTGTCGCAGGCCCTCACCGCTGTTCGCAGCAAGCTGGGCCGAGAAGCGGTCACTAAGTCCGGCAAGGAGGTCCAGCTAGCTGCCCCACTGACAACCGACTTGGACAAGGGTGCCACGAACTCTCTTAGTCAACAAGAGTTGACAAACCCGCTCGCGGGCCTAGAGGAATACGGAGGGCCTGAGTTCTCGCATTGGATCGATTGCGTCCGTGAACGATGCTTTACCCACATTAGGAGCCGGTTGCTTGACGAAGTTTGTGCGGCTCGGGCCGACGGACAGATCGCAAGAGTTCACGAGGTGGCCGAGCAGTTGTACGCCGTCGACCGTCAGAACGACGTAGCGGCGCTTGCCATTGCTGAGCGATACTTGACGCGGGGCGACACACGGGGCGCAATAGTGTTGCTGCGGCGACACATCGATGCGGCCGATACCGAGCTTGGGCGTGAGGTTCCCAAGCAGGTAACTCGTTTGCTCCGTCGTGTCGAACAGGGGCTCGTGCCTATCAGCGAGGCAGATGACGCCCTTCCAAGAATTAGCTCACGGGTGGCCGCTAGGCGGGAGGCATTCCTCGGAAGGGACGAAGAGTTGTCACGGTTGGAGGCACTGTGGGGCAAAGCAAGGGAAGGGGGATTGGTCACCTGCCTTGTTTCTGGAGCGGCTGGCATAGGCAAGAGCACCCTCGTGAACCGGTTTGCCACAGGTTTGCTTGCAAGAGGTTGCCCGGCCTATACGGCCAACTGCCAAGAGATGGGCCGGAAGATCCCGTTCGCAGCGGTTTCAGATATCACTTACAAGTTGGCTAGGGATCCTGAATTGGGAGCGACTGATCCGCAATGGTTGGCGGAGGTGAGTCGCGTGACGCCCGGACTCAGAGCTCTCTACCCCGGGATCCCCGAACCACATCCAACTCCCGCCGAGGCTGTCCGGATTCGTGTTGCCGACGCCCTGTTTCGTATGCTCACGGCATTGGCGGCGCAGCGTCTCGCATCGACCCCTACACTCCTACTCGGTACCATTCGCAGCCCTGACAATGCTCGGAGCATGATCAGTGCTGAGGGATCGGAAGTCGTCGACTGGCATGAGGAACTCTGCATACGGACGATGGACACCGAAAGCACGCGAGCAATGGTCAGGGCTCTCTCAGAGGATGGTGAGATTCCGGAGGCGGCTTGCAGCAGGTTGGCGGACCTGTCGCAAGGCAATCCCTACTTGACTGAGATGTTGCTCTCGGACTGGCGCAACAACCACAAGGAGTCTCTGGTATCGATGGAGTTGCGCGGGGGCAGGAGCGGCACGCAGTGGCGTCCACCGGAGACGATGTGTAAAGCCTTCGCACAACAGTACAAGGGCCTATCACATGACACCGAGCATGTGCTTCATCTACTTGCTGTGGCGGAGAGGGCTATCCCGATTTCAGAGATAGAGACTCTGCTGGCTCTCGCACCCGG
Source organism: Gemmatimonadales bacterium (assembly GCA_037387025.1). Lineage (GTDB taxonomy): Bacteria > Gemmatimonadota > Gemmatimonadetes > Gemmatimonadales > GWC2-71-9. Next base: position 271 of record JARRLJ010000196.1, on the reverse strand, counting down.
AGTCGTGGACCGGGCTGCACTGGAGCTAATAGATCGGAGCATCGTACGGACGTCGGGAGGTGCACTCGTATTCCGCAACCAGCCTCACCGTGCTTTTGTGTACTCCGCCATGTCCGACGAGGCCAGAATGTATCATCATGGCCGTCTTGCCAGATCACTTGCCGCAACTCGGGAGGAGCGAGATTTTCAAAGGGCGTTGGAGGCGTCTTCGCATTATTCGAAGGCGGGGATGACTGAGGAGGCAGTGGAAGCTGCATGCTTGGGGGCAGAC
>JARRLJ010000195.1:0-4618 GCA_037387025.1 Gemmatimonadales bacterium | reverse complement strand
CTGGGGACTGTAACCGTGTTAGTGCTGCCCTTCAGCGGTCAGCGGTCGACCCAACGGATAATAGATGGCGCTGACGCTACCCAGGCCGGTGGGCCGAATTGGGAGCTCGCCGCCTTGTGGCACCCTCTGCGCGCGTACGAGCGCACCCTGAGCACGGTGGTCAGACCGCGCTGGTTGCCTGACGGCAGCACGTTTTGGTACCGGTATCTCACGAGCGAGGGTTGGCACTTTTGGCTCGTCGATCCATCTCGGGGCAGCAAGAGTGCTCTCTTCAATCACGCTCGCTTGGCTTTGCGTCTCTCCGAGGAAACCGGAACGCCGTACGACAGCAACCGACTCGACCTCGAGATAATCTCCGTATCCGAGTCCGCCGACGTCGTCTCATTCTCTCTCGATGGCGTACGCTACGCCTACGATGTGATCCGCGACGAGCTGTCGGCAGTGGAGCAACCTGAAGAATCACCCCCGCACCCGTATTGTGATCCGTCTCCAGACGGTTCGTTCTGCGTCTTCCAGCGTGGGAACGACCTGTATCTGACGGAACTCACGACATCAGGCTCGCATGAGGTCCGACTTAGCGCTGATGGACAGCGGGGGTATGCGTGGGGAGAGGAGCCCGGGCTTACGGCGAACGGCGACGACACTCGTCGCTCTGTTGGGGCGCTCTGGTCGCCGGACTCACGGCGATTCGCGGTGCTGCGTACCGACAGCAGAGCGGTGAGCGACCTTTGGCTGGTCGAGCACTTGAGTCAACCGCGCCCGACGTTGCGGACCTTCAAGTACGCGATGCCTGGCGAGCCCGTTCCGCAGCGAGATCTCTGGACGTACGAGGTCGCGACACAGAGGCTCGTGAAGATAGACACGGATCGCTGGAAGGATCAGACGCTGTCGGAGTTGTTCGGCGGCAGCACGTGGTGGACTCGGGATGCGACGACGCTCCTCTTCACACGCCGAAGTCGTGACTACAAGCAGGTAGATCTATGTGCGGCGGATCCGAGTACGGGAAAGAGCAAGGTGCTCGTCGAGGAGCGAATGGACGATCAGGTCTACATCAAGGATCCGGTCGAGGTGGAAGAGGGGCTGCTGTGGTGGTCGATGCGGGATGGCTGGGGGCATTACTACCTCTATACGAGCAACGGTCAGTTGGTTCGCCAGGTGACGCACGGCGACTTCAACGTCGATACGCCCGTGTCGGTCGATACGATGAGAGGGCGCCTGTACGTGTCGGCGAACGGCCGGGAATCGGGACGGAATCCGTACTACAGGCATCTCTACGCGGTGAACCTCGACGGATCCGAAACGCGATTGCTCACGCCGGCGGATGCCGAGCACGAGATCGGCTTCGCCCCGTCACATGAGTACTTCGTGGATAACTACTCGCGGGTCGACCAACCCACACGCAGTGTTCTGCGCAGTGCCGACGGCGAACTCATCCTGGAGCTGGAGCGCGCGGACGTGAGCCTCCTGGTCCACGCGGGGTGGCGGCCACCGGAGGTATTCACGGCGCTTTCGGCGGACGATACGACCCTGCAGTGGGGAGTGACGTACAAGCCGTTCGATTTCTCGCCGGAGCGTTCGTATCCCATCATCACCCACGTCTATCCCGGGAGGTTCAGCGAGTTCATCCCCAGGTCATTCGCTCCGTTCAGCTTCGATCTGATGCTGGCACAGCTCGGCTTTGTCGTCATACAACACGGCAACCGCGGCGGCACGCCGGAGCGAGGCTTGAAATACAGGATTCACGGTCGGAATGATTTTCGCGACTACGGGCTTGCGGACAAGCGAGCGGTGATCGAACAGCTGGCCGAACGCTATCCGTATGTGGATGCGGAACGGGTCGGGATCTACGGGGGATCGTCGGGCGGGTTCATGACAACGTCGGCGATGCTGGTCTACCCGGAGCTGTTCAAGGTCGGTGTCGCGCTTTCCGCGCCGCAAGATCCCGCGGTGTATGAGAAACAGTGGCTGGAACGCTATACGGATGCGTTGGTGAGTGCCGACAGCGTCGGCCGCTCAAACATAGAGCTGGCCGATCGGCTACAAGGGAGACTCTTGCTCATTCAAGGGGCGCAGGACGACAACGTGCACCCGGCGCATTTGTATCGGCTGGCCGACGTCTTGATCCGTGCGGGCAAGAGGTTCGATATGCTCGTCATTCCGGGAGCTGACCACGGACTCGGGAGCTGGCAGTACTTCCAGGGGCGGGTGCTCGAGTACTTCGCCGAGCATCTGCTCGACTGGCGGCCGACGGGGGCCACGGTATTTGGCAGCGAGGTCGGGCAGTGAACGCGTGGACTGGTAGTGGTCACGGCCAGCAGCGTTCCGCTGCGAGCGACGGGGAGTCTACATGAGCACAGTGCGTTATGTCATCGGCGTGATCCTGCTGGTGTCGCTGCCACCGGGAATCCTCCTCTGGTTTGCGATCCACCCGTTCATTCGCTTCTGGAGACGCCTCGGCGCCGTTTGGACGTACGTCGCGCTCTCGCCGCTGGTGCTTGCTTGCATGCTCGCGGCGTTCGCCGTGCGTGATGCTGTGCTGGGGCGGGACCTCGGCTCACACTTGTGGCTCCTTGGGCCGGCGGCCGTGTGCGTTGCATCCGGCACGGTCATCGCCGTGATGCGGCGACGGCACCTCAAGTACGGAATCCTGATGGGACTGCCGGAGCTTTCACCGGACCAGCACTCCGGAAGACTCCTCACCGATGGCATCTATGCGCGAATCCGTCACCCCCGGTACGTCGAAGTCCTGTTGTTCACGGCGGCATATGCGTTCCTTGCCAACTACGTGGGTTGCTACGTCGCGACAGCGCTAACCATACCGGCCCTCTACGTCACCGTGCTTCTCGAGGAACGGGAGCTTCGTGACCGGTTCGGTGCCGCGTTCGAGGAGTACGCTCGACGCGTCCCCCGTTTCCTCCCGCTTAGGCGCCGGGACTGAGTACGCGTCGAATGTTGGTGCCGCAGCCCGAGCCGCCGAGCTAGCGACATGCACATCAACCTCGTCGTGTTATGAGCGGCCGGGAGCTGGCTCTGTCTGCCGAGCGATCGGGCAGCAAAGCACCAGGGAGATGGCCACATCGTTGGCGTGCTCCGAGAGGAGTCAAGTCCGCCCTGTTCCGCGCCAGACGATACATGCGACCGGCTCTCACAGGCGACCGCGCGAGTACCGGTCGCCGCGATTATCGCGAAGCGATCAAGGGATTGGGCTTGACTCGTGAATCAAATCAGACTGCAGAAAGGACACACAGCACATGAACCTCAATTGCTTGCTCGTGTGTTTTGCGCTGGTGCTCATGTCGGCTGCCAAAGACTCGAGATCGTCTCAATCCCAGAAACCAATCGCTCGCTGGCGCCTTGAAGAACAACCACTGTTGAGCATAGGTGTCGCACATGGAAGGCAAGAGGAGGAACTCCACAGAGTGGCTGGAGTTGCCGAGCTCAACGACGGTCGGCTTGTCGTGGCAAATAGCGGTACGAGCGAGCTACGGTACTTTGACTCCGCGGGGCAGTTCCTCTTTGCCGCAGGGGGAGAAGGAAGTGGGCCGGGAGAGTTCCGAGATCTGAAATGGATCCGTCCGTTATCGAGCGACTCGGTAGTGGCTTGGGACCCGGAAAGCAGGCGTGTAACGCTCTTCGATCGTGATGGTGTTCTGAGTCGTTCGTTCTCGTTGAGCTACCTGCACGGCAGGGGCGGCCACCCCAATGTAGTTGACCTGCTGAACGATGCCACATTCTTAGTCGTACTCGAACCACCCATCCGAGTTGGCGGAGTCGAGGTGGTCCGTGACACTATCCGCCTGGTACGCGTTGATCGTGAAGGCGTGTTGATCGGCTCGATCGGCAAATTCGCCGGGAAGACGAACACGGTTATCAGTAGCGAAGGAGTGGTGGACGTCATGTCTCTGCCGTTCGGCCCCGACCTGCACATAGCCGCAAGTCATGCCGGCTTCTTTGTGGGCACCGGCGAGACAAATGAGATCAGGTACTTGCTCAATGACGGATCTTCGGGGTCGTTCGTCACCACCGATGTCTCTGCTACGCGGTTGACGGGCGGTGAGATCGCTGAGTTCAGGCGCGATTATGTGACGAGGATGACGCGATACGGCGTGCCGCGGCAGCGGGCTCAACGCCTGGCCGAAGACGTGCCGTTCCCTGACAAGAAACCTGCATACGGGCCGCTCCGCGTAGACGCTGAGGGGAACCTGTGGGTCGCACAGTACATCGCGCGGGCGGATGAGTTCCGGCACTTCGGGCGAGAAACGATAGAATGGCAAGTATTCAACGCTGCGGGCGAGACAATCGCGATCGCGGAGACGCCGTGTGGATTCACGCCATATCGTATTGCGTCCAACTACGTGGTGGGCAAATGGACCGACGCAATGGATGTCGAATACGTCGGGAAATACCGATTGCTCAAGGGTTGATTCCGTCGAGAATGACCGCGAGCAAAAACCGGAGCAAGAGGATGACGAGACCTTGGTTGATGATCGGTGCGCTGTTTGTCTCTTTGGCTATTATGGGCATGTCAAATCGTTCACAGAGCGGCAAGATAGTGGTAGTTGGGTCCACGTTTCTTGGCGGAAGCGAGATGGATGATGCATACGAGCCCTCGATCGCG
>JARRLJ010000194.1:0-4622 GCA_037387025.1 Gemmatimonadales bacterium | reverse complement strand
CCCAAATGCGCAAAATGCGCAATGTTGCCTCCGCCACCGGTGAATCCAAAGAAGAGTGATGCCACCGTCAAGACAATTACGAGCGCACGTACCTCCACCGGCACGATCCCCATGAGGTAGAGCCGATCACGCGGCCAGTACCTGGCGTAGCCGAGTAGGACCCCAAAAACCGCTCCCGACGCACCTATGATCGGTGCGCGCGTGAACACGACGGACACAGCTGCGGCCATGACGCCACTCACAAAGTAGAGCGATAGAAACTGCCGCCCGCCGAGTCGGGCCTCCAATCGAGGGCCCAGGAAGTACAGGCCCAACATATTGAAAAGGAGGTGCATTATGCTCCCGTGCAGGAACATGTAAGTGATGATCGACCAAGGCTGTCGGGGGAACCACAACGGCACGAAAGCAAACGGCTCTATCCGGATGACCCCAAACACCTGGGTAAGCAGGAAGGCGGCGCCATTCACTATTATGAGGCGTGTAACCCACGGAGTCATGGCACGAAGGCTAGGGTGGTGCCCCACTCGACGCCAGTGCCTGCGTTTCCGGCACCTGGTGCCAACCCTATTGATCTTGGTTGATTCGTCGAGCTAGATAGGCCTCTAAATCGGGTTCGCCCGAATTCGCGAGCACGGTATCGACCCAGGCTTCTCGCTCATAGGCCAAAACCCCCAGGTCCCAGACGCATGCCGCCGGTCCGTCGCGGGTGCGATCTTCCAGCAGTAGGGGATCGTCGCTAGGCGATATGAAAACGTGGTGGTGAAGTTCGTTTTCATTAGCCCACCAATCCACGAACACGAAATTGGAACCGCGCCCCTCATGAATTCCCATGAAACCAACACCGTAGTGCGCGTGCTGAGAAATGGGGTCGGAGAGCAAGCTACGCGCGACGTTCTTTGCAGCGACGATTAGGTCGGTTGACGGGCTAGGCTTCCTATATGCAATGCCGTAAACCTTGAGTTGCCATCCCGGCGGTTTCCACAGCTCCAGAAAGCGGATGGCTCGGGGCTCATAGGGCTCACTGAGAGAGATCATGAATTGAGTGCCCGGTGCCGTACCCAAGCGACGGCGAAGTCCCGGGTACGGCCCGATGGTAGTGGTTCTAGCGCGAGCTGCCAGCTCCGGTCGACCGTGACGGTGGGCCGGCACCCGCTAATTGGTGGCAGCTGGCACAGGTCGTTATCAACTCGCCATAGATCACGGCTCGAGCGGCTGGGTCTGCAGCCTGGAGAGCTTGTTCGCCGAGTTCATGTACTCGCCGGGCGTATCCCTGAGCCTCGGTAGATCCACCCAGCAACGGCGATTCGTCGAGACCTTTCGCTCCCTCGGCCCACTCGGCGTCCGCAGGACCCACAAGGCCATCCCACATTCTATCGCTCGCCCAACTGTGGCGCAGCATATGTCCTCTGACACCTTCCTCTTCCGGCGGCGCCATGAAGGCGAACTGCGCCCCGTGATCCAGGGCCATGTGGCACGCACCGCATGAAAGGGCCATCTCGCCCGTGGCTGCAGCAAGCTCAGAGATATCTGCGGCCCCCGCCGCCTTTTCTGCGGCCTCCTGCATCCCTGACAGGTATGGCTCCCACTCTCCCGGCAGCCCTTGGACGGCCTCGTGACTGGCCAGCCACTCCGCTGGTTCTCTGGCAGCCTCCAGGTCACCTGCAATTACAGCCATCTTTACTGCAGTTACCTCATCGAAGTGCTGTTGCATGTGATCGACGGTCGTTTCCGGCTTGCTGCACGCGAACAATGTTACCAGAGAAAGCGTCGCAACCGAGCAAACGACAGGACGCATAGGGGTAGGCATTGGGAACTCCTTGCTTGATGGAGCGTGCCGGTCCCGTCGCCGGGACCGTAGCAACTTCATACTTGTCGCTGGCGCGTCATCCGTCAACAGCCGCTCAGATGTCCGTCTCTAGCTTCTGGCTTCAACCAGTGCCGGGCGGCCGAGGTGGTGGTCGGAGTCGGTGCCGCAATATCATCCGTGCACAGGTGTTCCAACGCAGCAGCGCGTCGTCATCACCTGGCGGACTACTCGCTTCCGCCCTCTCGTAGCGATCCATGGCCTCCCGCAACAGCTCGAAAACCACAGGGCCGCTTCCCAAGGTGCCGTGTGCCAGCAGTTCGTTGGCTCTCCGTTCCGCAATGATACCAGCGTAGTAATCCCGCAGTCGTTCCTCGCCGAGCCGCGAGAGCAACGCCTTCGGCTCGTCTTCTTCGACTCCACCCTCCTCGCCGAACTGTTCCGTGAGGGCGTTTATCAGAATTATCACGGCCGCCTGGTTGTCCGGGTCGATCGCTAGTACGTCACGGCAAATACTCTCTGCTTCCCACGGCTGGTTGAGCAAGCGGTAGTGCTCTGCTTTTTCTAAGGCCGGCGCTATCGCCTCCTGGGACAGCCGCTTGAACTCAAACATCGACACCTCCATCCCAAGTTCCATCTACAGCTTTGGCACGAGCATCCAATCATAGCGCGTCCAACTCCCCGACCATTCATCTGATTAGTATCGACCACAACCGCAAATCTGTTCGCATCAGCGCGGCTTAGTTGAGGACGCAAGCCCTTCAGTTTCGTACAGAGCCGATCATGGGGAGATGGAACCCACCTGTGCCAGAACCGCCGACTGTCCTCAATAAAGTGGATAAGTCGGCGGTGGCTGGTGTTGAACGGAGCTGGTCCTCTACGCTACTGCCTGACGTAGCAGCTGTCGATCACCGGAAGAGGTTCCTCCGGAACGTACTCCCGCGTTCCCCGTGTTCGTGTCGGCAATTCAGCAATGGCCTCAACCACGTCCATGCCCTCGACAACCTTGCCGAACACGGCCCAGCCCCATTTTTCCTCACTTGTGTCGAGCTGTGGATTATCCCCTACGTTGATGAAGAATTCGGACTTGGCGCTATGTGGATCGCTTCCACGAGCCATCGCTACGGTGCCCGTCACGTTGAGCAGTCCGTTGTCTCCTTCATTCTCCAGAAATGCGGCCGAGCTTCTGCGCGGGGCGTAGTCGGCAGTAAGCAGTCCGGCTTGAATCACCTTTGGACTGCCGAGAATGCGGTGGAATATTAGACCGTTGTAGAACCCCACTCCAACGTGGACAAGGAAGTTCGCCACACTCTTCGGTGCGTGCTCGCGATCAAGTTCCATAGCAATCGTACCCATGCTGGTCTCGAGCACGACCACCGGGTGCATATCGGTTTCTGCCGAGGCTGGCGAAACCGTGGCCGCGTCTTGGCCTGCTTCCGCAGCTCCACCCTCGCCTGATTCGGCAGCGCATCCAGCCAAGCCCAGGGCAATAACCATTGGCAGAGCTACTGTCTTACGAGGAATCACCTACGTCTCCTTTCTATTCACACATGCATCATCCGCCCGATGACGCGTGGATACAGTCCCGCTTTTGGCGTTGCCGGATTCTGATTTCTGACTCCAACAAGCCGGGCAGCGTGTGATAAGCCCTGAATCCAATTATACCACTGCGACCGCAGCCCGCTAGGCATGTTCGAAAGGAGTCCGCGGAAGTTCTACCTGGTGTGCACCCTACCTGTCAGTGACCGACTTCGGCAGTTTCGCGTTGAGGTGCATCAGGATGTCGTAGACCGATACACCGGCTTTGCGGGCCACTTCATTGGGATGTACCTCAGGTCGGTCCCATCCTACCAACGTGGCTTCGTCACCCACATCGGCGCCCGGCTCGGCACCAAGCTCAACGATCGTGTGGCTCGCGCTGACTGCCCCGATGACTCGGTAGGGATTGTCGTTTATTACCACTCGGCAGCCGTTCACTGCTGTACGGGGATAGCCGTCCGCGTGTCCGACGGGCAGAGTGGCAATCCAGGTAGGCGCTTGAGCCACATACTCGCGGCCATAGCTAACGCTGTCACCTAGTTGCAGTTGTTCGACGCGCACTACGCGCGCCCGAAGCCGAAGAGCCGGTCGCAGATGTGCCAGGCCTCGTTCTTCAGCGCCGGCTGGGTAGGCGCCGTAAAGGGCTAGACCTGGACGCACCATGTCCAGGTAGGCTTCCTGGCGGAAGAACAAACCGTGCGAGGAGGCCATATGGAGCATTCCCAGGTCCAGACCCAATTCTTCCGCTTCGGCCACAAGGGACGAGAACCGCCGTAGTTGCTCAGGGTCGAAGTCATCCTCTTCTGTGAAGGCTGAGAAAGTACCGGCGATTCGTATCTGATCTTGGCCTGCTATTGCCCGAATCCATGGTAGAGCCCTGCGATGTGACATCCCCAGCCGTTGCATGCCCGTGTCGAGGTACAAGTGTACAGCCACCGGCCGGCCGATGCTTTGGGAGATGCGAGCTACAATACCAGGCGAGTCGTCAGAGAATGGTGCCAAGGTGATGTCGGCATCGACCAGTTCTCTCCCCGTCTCCCGTCGTAGATTCCTCACACTGTCTGCCGCTGCGCTGGCTAGTCCCACCTCCGCAGCTGCCCACACGAATGCGTCGGCAGTAAGCGTGCCAGGAGAGCAGCTGGCACGTGACTCCGGACCGCGGCTCCGACTCACGGAATCGATCCCAGGCTAGAGATTGATGCAACCGCACTCCAGCACAACGCCCGGGAGATCGCGCGGATCTCCGGCAACCGGCCGGTCATGGCAGTCGTCAAGAACA
>JARRLJ010000193.1:0-4624 GCA_037387025.1 Gemmatimonadales bacterium | reverse complement strand
CCGCCGCAGCAAGGCCAGCCGGTCCTGCACCGACAACGAGAAAGTCGTACAGTGGCTGATCCGCGCTAGTCTGGATGCCGATCCGGTCAGCAATCTCGCGGTTCGAGGGATTGGCCAGGTGCGTTCCGTCGGTCATGAACAGCACCGGCAGCGCGGGCTGGGGATCCCCGACCAATTCCAGTAACTCACGTGCCTCGTCATCGGCGACCAGGTCCATCCATACATAAGGAACGTTGTTCCTCGCGAGGAAGTCCTTGACGCGATGCGAGTCCGGCGTCCACGGATGGCCCACAACCCTTATGCCGTCGAACCCAGGTTCGTGCACCAATCGCCAATCGTCCAGCAGATCCGTTAGCACGGGATACAGCTTCTCCTCGGGCGGGTCCCACGGCTTGAGTAGGTAGTGGTCCAGTTGCACATCGTTGATGGCCTTGATGGCTGCCTCGGTGTCGGCGTAGGCAGTGAGCAACACGCGACGTGCGTCGGGATAGATCGAGTTGGCTCGCTCCAGGAATTCGAGTCCCGTCATATTCGGCATGCGCTGATCGACCAGGAACAGGGCCGCCACTTGGCCACGACGCTTCCATCCTTCGAGCAGCTCGAGCGCCCCCTGACCCGAATCGGCCCGGGCGATACGGTACTCCGCTCCGTACTGGGTTCGCAGATCCCGCTCGACCGCGCGCAACACATGAGGATCGTCATCTAGTGCGAGGATAATCGGTTTAGACATTTATGTTCATTCCCCTACTGTATCTCCTGATGTATCGCCGGCCTCGGCAGACGCCGGCTCCGCGGCCGGAAGTGTCACACGAAACTCCGTTCGGCCCGGACTGGAATCCACTGCGATGTCACCATGATACCGCCGCACGAGCCGACGGGTGATGTCCAGACCCAAGCCGGTACCTTGTCCGGGCGGTTTGGTGGTGAAGAAGGGATCGAATATCCGTGGCACTGTCTCTGGGGGAATGCCCTCCCCATCGTCCACCACCCGGACTACGACGCGGTCCACCTCCTGATCGACGCTTATAGCTATGTTGCCGGACTCGGAAACCGCGTCGAGCGCGTTGTCGATCAGGTTCAACCACACCTGGTTCAGCTCGCTGCCGGTGCCGTACACGGGCGGCAGATCCTCTGCCACGTTCAGCGTGATGCCAACGCCCATAGTTTTCGCCTTCGAAGTGAGCACTCTTATTGTGTCGCGCAGTCCGGGTTCCACATCAACCGGCTCCAGCCCGGCCACCGCGTCCATGTAAGTGAATCGCTTGACCGCGGCGACGAGATCGTAGATGCGCGACGCGGCCTGCTCGATGTCTGCGGCGAGCGAATGCACCGCACATCCGGCAGCAATCCACCCAACGGCGGCCTCGAGTCCGTCGCCTGAGGTCGCGTCGGCCAATGCATCGAGTGCTTCCATCGTGACGGCCGTCTCGGCGAGTTCTCGGGCGTTGCTCGGATCGACCTTGTGGTGAGCAAGCCAATCGGCGATCTCGTCCTCACGGTCCGCCTGCTGCATCGGCGACGGGACATCACCCACGCGCTGCGCGAGGCACGCGGTCCGCACCCGTTCGATCGACTCGAACGCCTCGTCGCTCAAGCCGGCGGCGCCGAGCGCCCGCGAGGTGGCATCAGCTTGCCTAAGGCCGGCCAGCAATTGCTTGGCACCGCGCGCCGTCGCTGACGCGGGGTTGTTGAGCTCATGAGCCAGGCCCGCCGCCAGCTTCCCAAGCGACATCATCTTCTCGTCCTGCAAATCGCTGGTGTTGAAGCTGCGCGCCCGATCGAGCATCAGGTGCACGGTGTAGGCGGTGAACACCGGGCACTGATGGATCATCTCCGGAAAATGTTTCTCGTGAATCGAAAGGAGCTCGCTCGTCTGATCTATGGAGTTGTCTCCCGGCGGTCCCTTCATCCGGGAATAAGGCAGCATGCCGGTGACCTCGCCGGTGCGCCATTCCATTACGCGCCTGGGTCCGGCCCCACGATCCACCCAATGGGAAATGCGCCCCGAGAGGACGATCCAGAGCTTTTCGATGCGTTGGCCCTTGGGACCGATCACTGCTCCCGTTTCGACCACCTCGACCTGCCCGTGGGCTACAATCCACTCCAGTTCCTCCCGAGGGATCTCTACGAAATTGGGCAGAGACGCCAGGCGGTCCACGAGAGAGTTGGCTTCAGTCATGGCTGGCAAAGATAGAGGTGTCGTTACAAATAGGCGAGGTGGCAGATTGGGATCGGCAGGTCAACGCTTCACAGCTTGGCCCATGAGCGACGCTTCAAGACGACGCTTCTCCATCATCGCCTGAAGAATGCACTGATTGACGATCACGATGGCGTTGAACCCCCTACCGCTCAACCATTGGCCAGGATGCCCCCCAACTTGGCGGCGTAGGCACTGCCCGCCGCGTCGTCGCTGAGCAGTTCGATTTCGTCGGGACCCTTGACCCCCAACCCCACTGCTACAGCGCGAGCCATCTGTTCCTGCTGGAAGATGGGCGTCCCCATGATGGCTTCATTGGACCCGATTTCCTTGAGGACTGCCAGGCCCACGGCATCCACCGCGACGCGATCGGTGCCTGCGATGAAGACGTTAGGCCGAGCTAGCTGGCCGCTGGAGGGACCGCCGTCGGTGAAGGCAGCCACACCGTCCATGATGATGAGATCGGGCGAGTAGCCCTGATTCAGCTCGGCGATCATGCGCCGCATGTCCGGCGATCGGTGCATCCCCCTGCGAATGCTCTTGGGAGTGAGGCCCACCGACAGCTTCATGGACATCGTGAAGACACCTCCGTGACCATGTGTCTTCAGGCAGCATGTGCTAACGAGGTACTCAGGCTCCACCACATGCCGCGGCAGGTGGAATCCCTCCGACCAGTGGGTACCGGCGGGTTTGAAATGGATCCAGTCGCTATCCGGGATCTCCTCGTAGTTGACCACCCCGAACCCCAAATCACTGGCGAGGTCGAAGATACCCTTTTGCTCCATCACCTCACTTGTGGGCGGAAACGAAGATTCACCCAGTACTACCTCGCGCGCGCCGCGCTCCTGCAATTCGGTGACGATCTGACCCAGGGTGTCGTTATGGGTACCGGCGGGTGCGTCGTCAGCGGTGTTGAAATTGGGCTTGATATTCACAGCTCGCCCGCTGATTCCCTGTGGCTCGAGCAGTGCCATGGCGCGACGAACGCCGTCCTTCCTGTCGCTGGTACGGATGACAACCACTCGCGTCTTTGCACGGAACAGCCGAGAGCCGAAGGATCCGAGATCTGCGTATGGGAGGATGACAAGGCCTGCAGCAGCACCTTTCAAGAAATCGCGGCGGTCGATCGAAGTAGAACGACTGTTCGGCATGTTGTCCCTCCGGAGTGGAGTCCGCTGGGTATGGAAGGATCCCGGAATTCGCCCCTTGTCTGTCAGGCGCGAGTCGATGTCATCTAAATAATATCTGTGCTGGCAAACCGATACGCCACCTTCGTGGCCGCAGCGCCTTACGGTGTCGAGGTCAGTACCATTCGAGCTGACCCGGGCGGGGGATACTGCTTGTCCGCATCGTCCAGAACCAGCACCCAATCATTGCCGCGCCGCTCATCACTGGGTGGGTCAAAAACCGTCTCCGATCCCACTTCGATGGCACCGACGTCAACGTACGTCTTGTCTCTCGGATTGAACCACCAACCGCGGAGCCGTGCTGAGGCTAGTTCGGTCAGCGACAGGGTAAAGCTGCTCCCGTAAGGGCTGTACGCTATAACACAACTCACGTCCGACGCCAGCGCCACCCTGATTTCCTTGCCGCCAGTATTCGGTCCGTTGCGCAACAGGGATTGAGCTGGTTGCAGCAGCCACCAGGGACGCGATTCGAAGAGTACGCGCGTGTACCCGGCTTGATACGCTCCCGGATAGGTCAGCGCCTGACGCCAGGGCGTACGGGCCGACGACACGGGCTGGCGACTCGGCTGTAACATCTGCCAGATGTTGTGGTTCCAGTACGTGTGGCCCATGGCCCCGGAGAGCATTGACCAGTACCCGGAGCGTCGGCTGTCGAATTCATCGAACCATCCGTTGGCCGGCTGCCAGTTGACTGGGTGGTCTTCGTAGTTGGGCTCCCCGTCCAGTACCGGTTTTGTCGGTTGCATCTGGTACACTCGGATGGTCGTCGCGTAGTTCGGATTGTTGTATTGGCCGTGCCCCGACTGGAACATGTTGAAATCCAACCAGGCGTCGTCCTGGAAGAACTCGGACGAACTGCGGCCGCCCTGTGGGTGATACGTCTTGACGTGTTTGCCTGCATCTCCCTGTTGCAGCCCCTCGGCCATGGCACGGATGATCGCGAAATCTTCGGCGTCTTCCGGAATGCGATCACCACCCAGAATCCAGATGATCGCGTCGTCACGGTACCGCTCTCCCAGATACTCACCGTAGATTCTGGCATTCTCAGGCGTGAAGATCTCAGGACCGACACCCCATCTCTTGTTGAACTTGTCTCCCCACGTCGGAAGCATGCCGATATAGATACCCAGCGACTCGGCCTTGTTGACGATGTAATCGACATGTTCGAAGTCCGCGTCGTTGGGGCGGGCCGGTTCGTTATCCAGCAGCGGCAGGTGACCGTCCGCGTTGGGCTGTGGCA
>JARRLJ010000192.1:0-5614 GCA_037387025.1 Gemmatimonadales bacterium | reverse complement strand
CGACGTTTGCGGCAGTTCCACTTCCCGGTTTACTAGCTGCCTGAATCGGGGATGCTGCTTCAGATTGCCGGGCAACTCTGCGATTCGGAGATACGGTACCGATACCCGTGAAGGTACAGCAAGCAGGCGCTGGATATTGTCGATCGCCGCATCGTAGTCACCCACCATCCCGTAGATCCAAGCAAGAGACATCAGCATTCGGTTTGAGCGCAATCCGTCCTCATTAGCTGTGACCAACGATTCAATGGTCTTAGCACGCTGAATCGCCTGGGTCTTCTGGCCGAGTCCCGCGTGGGCCAAGCCAAACAGAACATTCACGACGGCGTCTTCCGCCCGCTCGTGCGGAACTCGACGGAGCACCGTCAAGAGAGAGTCGTAATACACTCGCGCCCGTTCTGGTTGATTCCGCAATCTGTGGAACTCGGCCTTGACGTACAGATAGTCGAACGGAAAGGGGCCGCTAATGGACGCGGGCGTCAGCTGCGTGAAGAGTGTATCATAATCTCCACCTGCTATGAGAACCGGGGCGACGTCGACAAGAGCCGTAGCCACTTGGCCCACTGTTACGCGCTCGCCCATGTTCTTCACAGCCTGTGTGGCACTTGCTTCATCTCCGTGCCAGAGCAAGTGAAGCGCTATCTTGTTCAAGTGTGCTTCAAACAAGTCTGGCGCAAGCGCCAGGCTCCGATTCAGGTACTTCTCGGCTTCCTCGTAGCGCCTCGCCAGAAGAAAGAACGAGCCCGCCCGCGCTGCCCATTCCGGTTCGCTCGGGTCTAGGTCCGCAGCTAACGCCGAGTTCTCCAACGCTTGATCCCACTCTCCCCTGGCGGCCTGCAATGCACCGATGAGCGATCGAGCGTATGCATTGTTGGGCTCGCTCAAGGCAACGAACTTGAATTCCTCCAACGCGAGGTCCGGATTGGGCACTGCACCCCAGTAGTGGTAGTGTCCCAATGCCATGTGCGCAGCGGGAAGGTCGGGGCTCCGTAGTTTGATCCACGAAATACCGGAACAGCCAGATGTGAGCCAGCGACAGCTCTGCGTACGCCAAGGCGAAATTGCTGTCCAGTGCGACAGCTCGCCCAAACATCTCCACCGCTATACGCCGGGCGTTGGCGTCGCCCGATCCCCTGGTTCCCTCCAGATAGTCATGGCCCTTCAGATAATAGTCGTACGCTTCTACGTTCTCTGTGGGCCTGGAGGCCCAAGAACTCCGTTCCGGCTCGAGGAGCGTCAAGTCCATAGCTCGAGCGACCCGCTCGGCGATTTCAGATTGGACCTTGAACACCTCGATCATGTCTCCGTCGTATGTGTTTGCCCATACGTGCGTGTTGTCTGAAGCACGAATCAGCTGCGGTATGATCCTGACCTTGCTCTGCGGATCGGAAGGCCGCTCACGCTGGATGGTGCCCTCGAGCACGTAGTCAGCTCCAACCTCGGAAGCGATCTCCTGCGGCGTCTTGTCGCTACCCTGGAATTGAACCGCAGTTGTACGGGATATGACCCCGAGACCGGCGAGGGTCGCTAACCTCGCAGTTATTGCGTCGGTTATCCCGTTGGCGAAATACTCGTCTTGAGAAGGACCAAGATTGTCAAATGGAAGCACCACCAGAATTGGACGCAAATCCGAGCGAGCTTCCGTGTCACGGGTGAACCATGCAACCACCAGCAACAAGACGATGCTTATCAGCACCAGGATACCAGCGCGCTTGCGGTAGCGTCTAGCGGATGGAGACAGGGTTGCCAGAGTCGCGGAAACCACTCCGGTTCCTTCAGCCGGCGTGATCTCGGTACCTAGGTGCTCGAGTGCTCGAGCCGCGTTCTGCCACCTTCGATCTGGCTGTTTCTCCAGGCACTTCATCACCAAGTTGGCCAGTTCGGAGGGGACTCCAATCCGCTTAGTGGTCACCGGCACGGGATCTTCCGTCACGTGCGCCGCCAGAATCGCCTGGGGAGATCCCCCTCGGAAAGGAGGGCTGCCGGAGAGCATCTCGTAGCTCAACACGCCGACCGAGTAGAGATCCGCTCGGTGGTCGATTGCCGGATCTGCGGCGGCCTGCTCCGGCGCCATGTAAGCCGGCGTGCCAATCGCCACACCGAGCGTGTCCGCATCCGCCGAACTGGTGGCCGCAGACAGTCCCTTGGCCACGCCGAAGTCGGTAACCAGAGCATGCCGTCCGGTGAGCATCACGTTGTCCGGCTTGATGTCACGGTGCACGACCCCGCGCTTATGGGCGTGGTCCAGCGCGTCGAGAATGTCGCGCAAGAGGTTTATTGTGTCAGGAACAGGAAGGACGTGTTCCCGCGACAAGCGCTGCCGCAATGACTCTCCCTCGACGAGAGGCATCACGTAATAGAGGAATCCGTCTACTTCTCCCGAATCGTGCACCGGTAAGATGTGAGGATGTGACAGCTGTGCAGCAATCTTGATCTCCCGCAGAAAACGTTCTGCCCCCACGGTCGACGCGATATCCGGTCGCAGCACTTTGAGCGCAACTTTGCGATCGTGCTTCAAATCATCGGCAACAAAGACGATCGAAGCCCCGCCCTTGGCGATCAGCCTTTCCAGCCGGTAACGGCCCGCGAGGGCGACGTTCAGCCGGTCGACGATCTCAAACATGTCCGGGGGATGAAAGTGGAAGTGTCCAGCGCACGCGAGTTGCGTGCCCTGCCCACGGCGCTCCGTTTGAGAACTAGTTCAAACCAAGGAATAGTCACCACCTCACGCTCCCTCACAGACTCTTTCGTCTTATCCCAGGCAGCGGCCGTTCTCTTCGGTACCGGAGGTTCCCTCGGCCACCGCTTGGATCTGGATCAATATCTCCTTTACGATATGAACACCCGCGATGTTCCACTTGTGTCCAGGTGGCTTTGACGGAATCGAAACTTTTTCGCTTCCGATTGGTTAGTAGAAGAGAGGTTGCTAGCTCCCGTGAGGCCAGTCGTCACTTGGACCACATTTGCTCACCGGCGCAAGTTGGGTATATGCACCCGGTTACTGGAGGTCTCTTGGTCACATTCGGCTATCTGCTGCTTGCATCCGTAACGGTCGCCGGCGCCAGTGATCCAGTAGATGGCGTGTACACTGTCGGTCCTGATACGTCCTGCATAGTTATGGAGATGGACCTGGAGGGAAGGCTCAGTCCCCTGGATTCCCTCTCATTTCCGGTCGCGGACGGTTCGGTGAAGATCTGTTACGGACGGCCGTCTGCGCGAGGTCGTACCATGATTGGGGGCAGGGACGTCCCGTACGGCAGGCTGTGGCGCACCGGCGCAAACGAACCTACCATGGTTCATACGACCATCCCGATCACGATGGCGGGAATCGCTGTACCGATGGGCAGCTATTCCCTTTACACGATCCCTGGTGAGGATCAGTGGCGCGTGATAGTCAATCGATCGATAACGCAGTGGGGACATATTGCCGCATACGACTATAAGGTCCGGCGGGAAGAACTGGGACGTGCCACCGTCGTTAGGGAGCGTCCGGAAGAGCGCGTTGAAACCTTGACCTTCCGCACCGAGCCCGGCGACGGCGACGAAGTCCTGCTGGTTTTCGAGTGGGAGCAGACTTTGATCAGGATTCCCATAGTTGCCAACCAGAGCTAACTCGCGACGACATGAGCAGACAAGCTAAGGGCGGGATTCCGAGTGGGAACCCCGCCCTTAGCTCGGCAGCGTCTAATTCCTGAAAGTCAGCGCAGGTAGGTCACGATCCGACGTGTTCGATCACTAACGTGACCCTGCGGTTGTCCAAGCCATCTTCGCCCCAGGCTCCCGGCCTGACTTGGCGATTGCGGACCTCGCCATAACTTACTGCGCTGACGTTGTCACCATTCATGCCGCCTTGCCCCACGAGGTACTCTCGTACTGCATTGGCCCGCTGTTGGCCAAGCCAAATGTTGTAGTCTTCTTCGCCGGCCGCATCAGTGAATCCCTCGACGGTCACCAAAGCACTAGGATGGTGTTCACTCATAACGGCTGCGAATCGATCGAGGACTGGTTTGTCGCTATCGCGAAGCGCTGCCTCATCGAAGGCAAAGCGCACCGGCATCTCCACGTACAACCTGCCCTCCATCTGTGCCATCTTTGCATCGAACTCCGACGAGAGCGAGGCCAGATCGTTTTGAAGGGACTGCAGCTGCCCTTCGAGGTCGTCCATTCGTCGGTTGGCGGCGTCGCCGACTTGTTGGTCACCGGCCTGCATCTCGCCGGTGATTTCGTCACGCATCTGCTGGAGATCGCTCTCGTATTGCTCCTGTTTGATGTACCCCCCACAGGCCGAGAACATCAATACAGTCAGGCAAGCGGCGGCCGGTACCACGCTGTGAATTGTCGTCGACTTAGCCATGGAAGCATCCCCTTCAATCAGAATTCGTCTGTATGCCTGTTAATGTTGCTCAATATAGCCAGACCGGACGCGGCGTTGCAGTGACACCTCTGCCAGCTCGCTGCGATTCGCCTCAGGTTGACCCAATCTCCCCACAGGTTGTCCGAGATCGGACTGAAAGCAGCCTGAACTGGATCACCAATCCTCGGAAACCGACCCCCGAGAACAGGTCCTCACGGGGTCTTTGAAGCCGCGCGATGCCAATCACGTAATGTCTT
Source organism: Gemmatimonadales bacterium (assembly GCA_037387025.1). GTDB lineage: Bacteria > Gemmatimonadota > Gemmatimonadetes > Gemmatimonadales > GWC2-71-9. The sequence goes on along the minus strand of JARRLJ010000192.1, from coordinate 1,006 downwards.
ACTTTTTAACAACTTAGGGCAGCTGAAACATTTGTCGTCTCCCGTTCGTATTACTCTCCCAAAGAATATATTCTCTCGGAGACATCGAAGCGGAGGCCGAATGACCGATACAGACCTGGCTGTGACTGAGCACTTGCCGCTGACCAGCGTCGAGTTCGAAATCATGCTGGCAGTGGCCGACAGGGAACGGCACGGCTACGGCATCATCTTGGATGTTGAGCACCGCACCGGTGGGGCCGTAAGACTGAGACCAGGAACTCTGTACCGCGCCCTCAACCGCATGCTGGAATCGGGCTTCCTACGAGAAACACTTGAGAGACCGGATCCGGAAATCGATGACCAGCGGCGCCGTTACTATCAACTGACAGCGCTGGGACGACGGGTTGCTGCTGCCGAGGCCGAACGATTGGCCGTCGCCGTGAAGAATGCGCGAGCAAAAAACTTGCTGCACGGTCGGCACGCGTGAAGTTCCGCAAGCTTCGCCTCCTACTATTCGTCTATCCCAGGCGGTTTCGTGAGCGCTTTGGAGACGAACTGATTCAAGCGCTCGAAGCTTCCAGGGACAGGCGTTCCGGACACCACACCGGCTTCCGCGCACTTTACTCGCACTCGCTCGATATCTGGAACGTGGTCCAGGGCGGTCTAGCAGAGAGAGCGAGATCGATCTCAAAACGCGTAGCGACCTTCGCGTCGGGCAAGCCACGATCACCCCAACTCAGGAAAGAAGCCATTATGCTGCGTCTCGCTCAGGACCTTCGGTTCGCCGTCCGAACCCATTTCAAACAACCCGGCGTCACAGCTATCGTGGTAGTCACGGTGGGCTTGGGAGTAGGTGCAAACACAGCCATGTTCTCCATCGTGAACGGCGTGATCTTGCGGCAGCTCCCTTTCGAAGGGCCCGAGAGACTCGTTCGAATATTCCAGAGTGATCGCTTCAACGGTACGCTGAGGGAAGGCGTTTCCGGACCGGACTACTTCGACTACTTGAAGCAACAGACTGTGTTTG
>JARRLJ010000191.1:0-6146 GCA_037387025.1 Gemmatimonadales bacterium | reverse complement strand
ACGCTCATCTTCCTGGCGCTGGGAGCCACCGCTACGGCGCTAGGCAGGTTCCTTCAGTACAACCAAGTTTGGCTCGAGCGTGTGGGAGGTCTGCTGATAGTAGGGTTCGGTCTCTACCTGCTCGGTGCTTTCCATTGGGGACCTCTAGCCCGTGAGAGACGGGTACACTTGCAGGACAAACCGGTCGGTTACTTGGGTAGTTTGCTCGTGGGGCTGGCGTTCGGTGCTGGATGGACTCCTTGCATCGGGCCCATCCTGGGATCGATTCTAGCATATACGAGTTCCCAGACGACCGACCTCACCCAGGGAATGCTGCTCCTCTTCGCGTACTCCTTGGGGCTCGCGATCCCGTTTCTCGTTGCTGCGCTGGCCGTAGCGAAGTTCATCGATTGGTTCAAGAAATACCGAAGGTTCATGCCCTTCGTCACCAAGCTCGCGGGAGGCATCTTGGTGGGTGTTGGGCTCTTGCTGGTAACCGGGTACTTCTCGATTCTGGCTAACTGGCTGCAGGGTCTTACTCCAGAGTTCCTTCGGTCCAAGATCTAGTTGTCTCGAGTGCAGTGTGATCTACGCCACTTGCTCCCGATACCGGTATCCCCCACCTTGAAACCCATCTCGTCTGGAGGTGTCTAACCTCCTGTGGCGTCCCGTTGTGGAGGTAGTACAAGATGCGTGTTGATCGAGCAGCTATTGGTTCAGTGCTGGTGGTAACCCTGCTGGCGGCGTGCGGAGGTGCGGAGCCACCGGCCCGGGAACAGGAACGGGACCTCAGTCTGCCGCCAGCCGAGTCGGTGGCTGTGCTGAGCGATGAGCCCGTCGTTGAGGAAAGCTCGCAGCCGATCGCGGTTCCGCCGGCGAGGCCGCAGGAGGGTGAGAGCCGGCCGGCTCCGCCGCCAGCGAAGCCAGACGAGAGCCAGCAACCCGAGCCCGGTCCCCAACCGCTATCACTCGAGCGCGGTACAATTCTGGAGCTTCTGGCAGCGGATACCATCAGATCCCGCATGAGCGTAGTGGGTGATCGGGTGATGGCCACGAGTGCGAGCGAGATCGTGGACGCTAGCGGCCGCGTGGTAATCCCGGCGGGCGCGGTTTTCACCGGTGAGGTAACCGAGATCGAGCCTGCGGGAAGTCCAGGGGGTGTCGGCGCACTCGTGTTGTCTTACACGGAGGTTCATTTTGGTGGGGGATCGCATGCCATCGCAGCGCGATCCGACAGCCTCGGTTTTGTGATGAAGGGTCAAGGAGTATCGGGCGGTGACGCGGCAAAGGTTGGTGCGGGAGCTGTGGTGGGTGCCGTGGCGGGCCGCGTTGTCGGTAAGAACACGAAGGGTGCCATCATCGGTGGTGTCGTGGGAGCAGCGGCGGGAGCTGCTGTTGCTGCCGCAACCAAAGACCAAGACATAATCCTTCCTGCAGGTGGGTACATCCGCGCTGTGCTGACGGAGCCGCTAGTGCTAGAGCCGGGTACCTGAGGAGCCTGTCGAGCGCGCCATCACAATCAACCGGGCCGAACGGTAGCCGATTCGGTATATGCCGCACGCGAGTCTCTAGCCGGCACTATCGACCTCGTGGTGACAGCGTTCAAGACGGGTGGCCGTCTGGTGTACGTCGGAGCCGGTACTAGTGGGCGCCTTGGTGTTCTCGATGCAGCTGAGTGCCCGCCGACGTTTGGCTCTCGGCCCGAGATGGTGGTGGGGATCATTGCTGGAGGGCCGCCCGCATTGGTGAAGAGTCAGGAGGGAGCGGAGGACGACATGGAGGCCGCCCGGGCTGTGATCGATGAGAATCGCGTGACCAGCGCGGACGTTGTGATAGGAATAGCCGCCAGCGGAACGACTCCATATGTCCGAGCTGCCTTGGGTCATGCCCGAGAGTTGGGAGCGGCCACAGGACTGGTCACGTGTGCGGACCCGCCGCCCGACCTCGTGGCATCCTGTGACCAGGTCATTCTAGCCCGGGTAGGCCCGGAGGCGCTCACCGGATCGACGCGACTCAAAGCTGGAACGGCTACGAAGTTGATCCTTAACACGATCACCACTGGTGCCATGATCAGGTCAGGCAAGGCGTACGGGAATCTCATGGTCGATCTCATGACCTTGAGCGACAAGTTGCGGGACCGGGGTGAGCGCATCGTGATGGAGGTGGGAGGTGTCGATCGCACAGCGGCGAAACAGGCTATCGAGGCTGCCAGAGGAAGTGTGAAGCTGGCAGTTGTCATGGTGGGCTCCGGGTTGCAAGCTCCAGAAGCTCGCCGCCGGCTGGAGGAGGCTGGCGGGATTGTCCGGGCAGTGGTGGGTGACCCCCCACCCGTTATCCAGTGACGACACTTGCGCTATCGTTGTATGTGAGTGAACGCTCTCTCACGTTTGTACTGAAGGGGACGGGACCCCTACAATCCCATGTTTACATGAGGTCCTGGATGAGTCTGATTGCGTAGGTGCTGGGAACCGCTAGGACCACACGCCCATATGATCCCTGCTCGCCTCCGAACACGATTCCTACTACCTCTCCGTTCTTGTCCAGCAAAGGGCTTCCACTAGACCCCTGTGCCCCGTATCCGTCTACCTGGATAACGTTGCTCAGTGATTTCGAGATCGACCCGGCTGAGAAAGTCGTTCGTGCTACGGTACGCGACTGTCCGAACGAGGTCATTGGCAGATCGGTGCCGAGTGGAAAACCTATGATGGCGACGGGGTCGCCTTGCTGCAGTGTGTCCGGCCGGGAGTTGAGTCCGCGCACCGTTGGTACGCCGCCTATAATGTCCACATCGATCGCAGCTACGTCGGCGTCGGGCGCGACGGCCAGCAAACGGGCTCTGTAGACCTGATAGGAGTCCGCGAACTTGATGGCGATCCTGTTGGGGCGACGGTCTCCACGTTCACCCGCCACCACGTGTCGGCTTGTGATCATGAGACCGTCGCTCCTCACCGCAAAGGCAGTCCCCACGAGGACCTCACCGTCTTCGAACTCGGTCCACAACATGGCCACGGCACTCTGATTGGCGGTTACGATATCTCCATAGTCGACATAAGCTGCCGCCTGCTGGTAGAGCAGAGCCTGGCTGGCGTCAGTTAGCTGTCGCCGCAGTCTTTGTACCTCCTCGTCTCTGCCGGCCTGCTGAGCATCGACCAAGGCGGACTTGAGACTCATGACCTCTTCTTGCGATCCCTGCAGCGCGGATGCTAGACCTTCCACCCGTCCCTGGAGCGTTTGCATTGCTTCAGTGGCCGCACTCAGGATGCTGTCGGTTCTCAGCTCAAGGACTGACACCTCGAATTGCCGCAGCCTCCTCTGCCTAGCGTTGTCGATGACGAAAGCAGCCACGACCGTCAGCAGAATTGAGAAGAGTGCGATCGCAAGTATCCTGAGCTTCCTCGTCTGCCGCCCAACCTCGATCCGTATCCTCTCTGAGGTATCGGACCCGGGGCGACCGGCGGTCGCGCGCTGGGCTTGAGGCCGTGGTGCTGTGCCAGCTGGGGATTGCCGTACTGCCGCGGCGGGTTCGGCCTCGCCATCAGGGACCGAGTCGGCCACGAGACGGAACTCGATGTTGGGACCTTCCGGCCCGAGCCTGATGTGATCCGCGTCATCCAGCGCAGTGTCGCCCGCTATCGGATGACCGTTGACCAGTGTCCCGTTCATACTGTTCAGGTCCCGAACGTACCAGCGAGTCCCGTCGCTCATCAGTGTCGCGTGATGCCCCGACGCCTCGAGGTCGTGTTCGGGGTCTACTTGCAGGTCGGACGAAGGATGCCGCCCTATGTCGATGGTGGGACAGGAGAAAACGATCGCTCGTCCCGAAAGTGCCCCGGAGAGAATCTTTAGCTTGACCTTCACCGACTGGTGCTCACAGCAGAGCGAACAGGAGGGCGGCTGCCACAATCACCGCAGCCGCTGTTCCCGAGGCGATCATTGAGGCACGGGTTGTGGGGGGTGGCTCGTCATGCTTGTACACCGGCACCTGCTCGGTCGTAGACTCGATGTCCTCCAACGGGAACACCTCGTATCCGACCGACTCCCCAACTTCCGGGTCCCCCAACCCCTCACCGCTGAAGCGAGCCACGATGACTGTGATGTTGTCGGGTCCACCCCGCTCATTCGCCAGGGCTATCAGCTCGCTGGACACGGTCACCAGGTCTTTCTGCTCGCTCACCGCATGCGCCATTTCTTCGCCATTCACCTGACCGGAAAGGCCATCGGAACAAAGGAGCAACGAGTCACCGCGCCTGATACGCTGGTGGGTGAGGTCGACACGCACTCGCTCTTCGGGTCCCAGAGCCTGAAGTATGATGTTCTTTCTCTCACTGCGCTCGGCTTCTTCCTCGGTTAGTTCGCCTGCATCCACCAGCCGCTGCATGAGCGATTGGTCTTTGGTGAGCTGAATGGCCTGGCCGTCCCTGATCAGGTAAGCCCTTGAGTCACCCACCTGAGTCAAATAGATCTGATCCGCCAGCACCCCCACGGCCGTCAACGTTGTGCCCATTCCGCGCATTTCTGCATTCTCTTTGGCGTACGCATGGATCTTCGCGTTGGCGATTTCGACAGCCTCTCTGAGCCGATAGGCGAACTGCTTGGGCGTTTCCTCGCGGTCCTTAGTCCAGTTGTCAATGAGGTGTTCGTAGATTGCCTTGGTTGCCATCTCGCTGGCCACTTCGCCAGCCGCAGCTCCCCCCATACCGTCTGCAACCATCAGCAGGGTGCCCTTGGGGCCCACGTCGTGCTCGCGCACCTCTGGAAGGAGGGAAGCCTCTCGAGCAGTCAGGTCCGCAACGAGGAAACAATCCTCATTGTGCTCGCGAGCCATGCCGACGTCGGTCTTGCCGAAAACCGAGATCCGAGTCCGCGGCGTCTTTCGGCCAAAGAGGGTCATGGTGTACACCCCCATAGTGACCGCGAACGCTGGTAGCTGCTGCTGGTCGGGTCGTGACTCAGAGCTCGATCGAGCCATTCACACGCCTTTTCGCCGGCTCCATTGGCATAGTGACCGTGTGCGACGACGTACGCCGCGAAGCCTCGCAGGTAGCTGGGAGCGTCTCCATCGGCAAAGATCGTCTCGGCTTGCGTCATTGCACGAGGTCTGAGGTTCAGGTCCTCCAACTCATCGAACAGCCTGAGCAGCTGGTCATCCACGCCAGCCGAGTCGTAGGCGGCTACGGGTGGCTGAGTAATGGTCGATTCGCGCGCCCTGGTCTGTGATCCGGGACCTGTATTGGTTTGCGTCTGGCCTTGAGCCGTGTCACGATCTCCGGGCTGAGGGGGCACGCTCGGGTCTTGACCCGCCCTCAGCGTCTCCGCCGCCATTGCCGGCACCCGCGATGTGTCGTCGACCGTGGTGGGCGATTGGGCTTCCTGCTCTCCCCTCGTCGCTAAGAACGTCGCCCCGGCCCCGACACTGACCACGACAATCGACGCTGCGGCGATCGCTGCGACGGGCCGTTTCTTCTTGTCGCTGGACGTGTGTGGTCTCGTGAGCGGGAGTGGTGTCTCGGGAGTGGCAGTCTGACCTGGCCTGACCCGATCTAACGGAAGCGTAGGTTTGGACCCAGATATCCTGGTCTTCTTGAGCTGTTCGGTTACCGACGGGTCGGTCGGTCCGGAGTCCATCTGCTGTGTCACACCCTCGGTATCGACCCGCGGAGCGGGCTGGAGGCCGCCCACGGCTTCCAGCCCATCCCGAGTAAACTCTTCAGCGGTCGCGTAACGGTCTCCCGGCATCCGCTGCAGTCCCCGGTCCAGCACCTGTTGCAGCTGCGCGGGGAAGTTGGCTCCCGGAAGGACCTCGTTCAGCTTGAACGGCTCATCGGTAAGTCGTTTGACCATGATCTCTTGTGCGTTGTCGGCTTCGAACGGCAGCCGCCCCGTGAGCATCCGAAACAGCACGAGAGCCAACGAGTAGACGTCGCTGCGACCGTCGAGCACGTCACCCGATAACTGTTCCGGACTCATGTATTCGGGGGTTCCGACCACCAAGCCGGTGCGAGTGACTTTTTGGCCTTCCTCACCGCCCGTGGCTTTGGCTATTCCGAAGTCGACGACCTTCACCACGTCCGATCCATCACGTCCGCGAGATACCATGATGTTGTCGGGCTTGAGGTCACGATGGACAATTCCCAGATCGTGAGCGGCCTGGAGGGCCTCGCCTGTCT
>JARRLJ010000190.1:0-6111 GCA_037387025.1 Gemmatimonadales bacterium | reverse complement strand
CGCTGTCCGGACTCACGGACCTGGATTGTCAACTAGACCTCGCGGGCGATGGGGAGCTGCGCGGACTCAAGGAGGAGGAGGCCCGGGCGCTGGGACGTGAAGACCGCGTCTCGTTTCTCAACTTCCGCCGCGACGTTCCGAAGCTCCTGTCCGAGGCGCAGATCTTTCTCCTGATCTCGAATTGGGAGGGGTTCCCGCGCAGCATCCTCGAGGGCATGCGCGCCGGTCTGCCTGTGATAGCTTCGAGGGTCGGAGGGATCGCGGAAGCGGTCGTGGACGGCCACACGGGCTTCGTCGTGCCTCGACACGACGTCGAGAGCCTTCGGGATCGCGTTCGCACGCTGATCATGGACCCGGAACAGCGCCGGCGGATGGGAGCCGCAGGGCGAGCCCGGTATGAAGAGCACTTTACTTTGGACCGTCTGGTGGCCCGGACGGTCGAGATGTACGAAACGTTGATCGGCGGACGGACCGGCGCTGCGCGACAGACCTCCCCCGTGGCCTAGCCCTGCGGGAGATCATTTCAGGCCAACGCTCCGGAGACACCCAACTCACGCATACGCGAAGCGGATTCACCGACGGTACAGTAGTCGATCACCTCCTCCACAAGGTAATATTCGCCAGGGCGCTTGCGCTTACGGTACGCTCATTGCTGGTGTGCCTGTAGGTTCGCATAGAACGAGAATCATAGTTGTCGCTGCCGTCACAAAGTGATTGTGGTGGCAAGCGCTGGGCACCTTAATCTCTCGGGCAGAATCGAACGTGAAGCTGATAGAAGCATTGGAGATTCTGCGCTCTCTCGAAGCGCTGGAAGCAGAACCGCTCCAGGTCTTCCTGGCCTGTGGCTTCCAGCCGCTTCACCTCCAGACCTTCATCGCAGCCGAAATAGCGATGCGCGTTCCCGATCGCCTACCGCGCGTCGAAGTCGGGCTTTTCGGTAATATGACCGATAGTCTCGAGCGAGTTGCCGCTTCCCGGGTGGAAGCGGCTGCCATTTCGATCGAGTGGGCAGACCTGGATCCAAGGCTCGACATTCGAAGTCTTGGAGGCTGGGGGCCGTCCAAGCTTGCAGATATCATAGCTCAAGCAGACTCTACGGCGAACCGCCTGGCCCGACAGATTGAACGGTGTGCCTCTACGATGCCGGTATCGGTGAATCTTCCCACCCTGACACCCCCTCCTGTGTTCGTGACCGCCGGATGGGAGCAGGGTCCCGAAGAGGCAAGGTTAGATGCCGTAAGTAGATCGCTTTCAGAACGTTTGGCGTCATGCGATGGCGTGCGTTTGGTCAGTCAGCAGAGACTTCATATGGAATCTTCTTCAGCCGAACGTGCTGACTTCGCGAGTGCCGTGGAGACAGGCTTTCCCTACACCCGCCAACATGCGGACGTCCTGGCGCGTCTCCATGCGCTGAATCTGTTTCCACCCAAACCGTTGAAAGGGCTTATCACCGACCTGGATGACACCCTNNCCACAACGACTCGGGACTGGTTCGACAGATATTCTCGAGCGGTCGCTTGGCGCTTCAGCCGGATCGAATGTACCCGCAGGTGGTGAACTGGGAGCCCAAGTCCAACGCAGTCACTCAGATACTTCGGACCTGGAATGTGGACGCGACTGACGTGCTCTTCGTAGATGACAGTGCCCATGTCCTGGCGGAAGTCAAACAGGCGCACCCGAACATCAACGTCCGGACCTTTCCAACCAGTGATACTCACGCCGCCGTGAAGCTCTTGCTGGATCTTCGCGACCTTTTCGGCAAAGCTCGCATCACGGAAGAAGATGGGCTGAGGCTAGAGAGTATACGCGCAGCTGGCGAGCGAGATGAGGCGGCGCGGACAGCCACGGACCAGGAAGCCTTTTTGTCGGGAACGGAACCCGTACTGACCTACTCGTGCGAAACCGAGCCAGTCGATCCCCGTCTCCTACAGCTGATCAACAAGACCAATCAGTTTAACCTGAACGGCAAGCGCGTTACGGAAGGAGCGTGGTTGCAGTTTCTGGCCTCGCCGGGGAGCTTCCTTCTGGCAGTATCCTATCGAGACAAGTTCGGACCGTTGGGGAAGATTGCTGTCTTGGCAGGAACGCGAGAAGGGGACGAGTTGAAGGTCTTGAACTGGGTGATGAGTTGCCGGGCGTTCGGCCGCCGCATCGAGTATGCGTGCCTTCGCCTTCTCTTCGACACGTTTCACGTTGATCGCATCTCGGTCTGTTATCAAAGTACTGATCGCAACGGCCCGATACAGACCTTGCTAGGGGAGCTCACGGGCCGAGATGAGCTGAGCAGTGTGCGCTTGACGAGAGACCAATTGCTCGCTGCATGTCCTCCGCTGTACCACCGTGTTGAGGATGTCTCCGGTTCCTGACGTGGCGGAGCGTCTCACACGGTGCTTTCTGGCCGTGTTTCCCGAGCTGAAGACAGAGGAGGCTTCTCGAGCAAGCATGGTGTCGCTGGCGTCGTGGGACTCGCTGGCCACGATCAACTTGATCGCGGTGATCGAGGATACGTTCGAGATTCAAGTCGCGGCCGAGGCTTTGGAGTCGATGGTATCCTTCGAGTTGATCCTCGATTACTTGGAAGGAAGGGTCGGTGACACCGGAAGCTGACGACGTAAAAACAGAGGATCTACGCGTAGGTCTGACCGAGACTTTCCTGCATGAGGTCAGCGATGCCTCTGTTGCCAGTTTTGCTCGTGTAACGGGCGACCACAATCCGTTGCATACGAATCGGGAGTACGCGGTCACGACGAACTTTGGTGCGCGTATCGTTCACGGTGCCTATCAGGTCGGCTTGGCGTCGAGGATGGTAGGGATGCACTTGCCAGGACGACGTGCCCTGGTTACGGGGATGAACGCCCGCTTCGTCGCACCTCTAAAGTACCCTTCCCAGGTGCGCGTTACCGGCGAGATAACCGCATGGAATGCGGCGGAGGGCGGAGGCCAGGTTAAAGTAGTCGTCCAAGATGCAAATACGGCAACTCCTACCGCCGAGGTGTTCGTTGCGTTCTCTCTGCACGAGCGAGAGCCGGAGCGAGTCATTCCTCGCCTCGGTTTGCCTTTGGTCGAATCGTCGAGTGGTCTGCAAACAGTGATGATTACCGGTGCATCGGGTGGTCTGGGCGCGGCCATCGCCCGTCAGTTGGCTTCTGACTATCTGGTATTGGCTGTTACGAATCGCAGGGGTTTGGCGCCCGACTTGGAGAAGCACCCCCGTGTGGTATGCCAGCAGGCAGACATCACGACTTCGAGCGGTATCGGGACGCTCTCAGACGTCCTCGGCGACTCGATGCTGTACGCTGTTGTGCACGCCGCCTGGCCGGGAATGCCCAAAGGCGGACTGCTCGATGCCCCAACGAACATCATTGAACGACAGTTGGCATTTGGCACATCACAAACCATCAGCCTTGCGAGGCTACTTTTTCGTCGAGCGCCGCCAAACGGGGCCCGTTTCGTCGGGTTGGGATCTGTTGCTGGTACGATGAAGCCGGTTGTCACGCTGGCAACCTATGGTCTGGCAAAGGCAGCCTTGGAACAGACGGTTCGACTATTAGCGCCAGAGCTTGCGCGCCGAAACGTAACGATAAACGCTGTCTGTCCTTCGTATGTAGCAACCGGCATTCACGCCGACTCCGGTGAGCGTCAGCGGAAGCTGGAAGTCGCTCGCGTCCCGCTGGGTCGGCTCTGTACGTCGAACGACGTGGCCTCGCTGGTGCACTACCTTCTGTCGGCCGAGGCCAGCTTCATATCGGGACAGATCATAGGCTTGACCGGTGGTCAGCTTTAGAAGCCGTGCGACTCCTACGCTATTCCTCTGACTACCACGGACCGTTGATGCTCGCGGTCAATGACATCGATCCCAATCTCAGCATCGCCCACCCGCCGTTCCTCAAGCACTACTACACGGGGCAACCCTGGTGTACGCTATTCCTTGCTGTGGATGGAGATCGAGTGTGTGGCATTGTGGGCGTGGAGAGCATGCCGTTTGTAGCAGGGACCGCGCGATGGAAGATAGGCTTTGGCAGCAACTTCTACAGTCTCATCAGCGGCGTTGGAGGGCTCCTATTTCTTCAGTGGCTGAGAAGCTGTCCTTACGCCTTGGTGTTCGGCGGTAGTCGTGACACGAAAAGGATAGTCACCAGGCAAGGATGGAAGCTTGTACACGTTGCTCGCTTGTACAGGATTAATCGGACCTACATTAACCAGCCCTACGAACGCGCCTGGCGCGCGTTCGCCAAGGGGGTGCTCAGGCGTATTCGGCGCACTGCTTTACTGGAAACTCCGGCACCTCAGGGACGGAATGGGAAGGGTCGGCACCTCCAAGTGCGTGAAGAGGACGATCACGAGGCCGACATGTTTCCGTCCAGATCGGACTTCGCCATGCGGCTCGCTCCCGATGTCGATTACCTACGCTGGCGCTACGCCACAGGGCTGAGTTTCGTGCGATACAGGATCTTCCGCATCTTGGAGGCGGATCGTAGTGTCGGCTATGTAGTCTTAAACGATGGACGGGAAAGAGTAACGGTAGCCCATTCCGACGCGGAAGATGCTGAGCAGCTTGCTTACGGAATGGTCCTGGCCTGCATCGCTGTAACTCGGAACGATGCAAAGCCTCGTGAATTAATGATCGCCGCCAGCCATCCCGTCGTGCAGCAGATACTAGTGTCTTTCGGCCTGAGACCCGATCGTCGAGATCGCATGTTGGCCATCGGCAGGCTCCGTGGACGCGTTGACCTTCCAAGCGGCCACTGGCTCATCAATGCGGGATGGGGCGACAACGACCTCCGCCGACCGTTCTTGGACGAGACCATCTAGCACCGTGGCATAGACGAAGGCCTCCGTTACTGGGAGGAGTCGAGGCTCTGCGTAAACGCCGTCAGAGTCGCGCCGCGAAAGCTGCTGCTAGCCGCCCCGAATAGCACCTCCAGATCCGAATACAGTTTTTCGATGGATTCTACGCTTGCAAACTTGGGGCTTCCACCGGGCATGAGCTCTGAAGAATGGAGCATGAACGTAACGCAGGGATGATTTTCCTCAAGAGCAAGGTCGAGGATGGATAGCATTGAGTCCAGGTTGCGTCCGTTCGGTCGGAGCCAATGGGCAGGTGGGAGCAGTCGATTTGCAGCTTTTCTCGCGAGCGGAGGCAGATGTTCGACTACCCTCTCGAACTTCTTGCCCGGTCCTTGCACGATGGTCACGGGGATCTCCCAAAGCGGCGAGTCGTCGTCTTCCCGATCGATGTGGTCAACGTCCATTCGATAAGGTCGGTTGGGGAAGCGTCGATAGTCTGTCCCTCCGTTTCCGTTGGGATCGCCTTGGAAGTGTCTCCAAGAGACTCCGGGCGTCACTGAGCAGTCGGCAATATAGCCATTAGCCGCCAAAGACTTGGCGTACCGGGCATCCATGGCCCATCGTCCCGCGCGGTGAGATCTAGGTCGAGTACCGAAACGGCTCTGAAGCAGATCAGTCAGGTGAGTGATCTTTTGCTGCATCACTTCCGCGGGATACTCAATGAGGTACGGTAGCGCGTGAGAATCGTTGGAGGAAAGCGTATGGTCCAGAGGCGGTGAATTCCATGCGTGGAGGTGCATGCCCAACTCCCCCGTTCCGCGGTGCAAGTAGTCCTTGGCGAACGCGCTATAGGTCTGGCACTGAGCCATCTCATGAGTGGTCAGCCAGGTTGGCAGCAAACCGTAGCGTTCGGCGAGACGCTGGAATCGTTCTAGGAAGCGGCTGTTCTCTGTGGTTATGGTCGCGGGACCGGACCACAAATTGTCACCTTCCGTGTCGATCGTGATGAGAAAGGCAGGGACACGGGCCATCTATACCTCCTCTCCGTCTGAAGAACACGACTAGACTGTGCCGCAGCAGAAGATACCTCACAAGTGTGCCAGGACTAGCTTTCGAAGTTGAGTTCCGACGCTGCTGGCCGGGGCTCAGGTCTTCGTCCTGGTTTTGAACTGGGAGGACTTACCGAGCAGCATCCTCGAGGGCATGCGCGCCGGCCTGCCTGTGATAGCTTCAAGGGTCGGAGGGATCGCGGAAGCGGTCGTGATGGTAGACGGGCTACGTCGTGCCTCGGCACGACGTCGAGGGCCTCCGAAGCCGCGTTCG
>JARRLJ010000189.1:0-4650 GCA_037387025.1 Gemmatimonadales bacterium | reverse complement strand
TGCAGGCGAAGCGCTCATGGCCGTTGTACTTGCAGCACTGTATTTCGCTTTGCCACCGGACCCGCCGGGTGGTCTCAGTTCGGGTGCCACGGCGTGGTTGGGATTGAACCTGGGCGGTGTTCTGGAGATTTGGGGCGGATGGCTTTCGCTAGCGCTGTTCGCAGTCGTGATCTGGGCGCTTGTGAGGGTACCCACCAGGAGGACGAGCAGTTGATGGCACGGGGTGAGCTGAGTAATGATGCTCACCCCGTTACGGTGTCAATCAACCGTCCAGTGCCTTGGTGGTGTTGGGTGATACGGGGGGCAAATAATCACTAAAAGCGATGCCATATATATCCCAGACGGTTACGAACAGGGCTGCTACAATGGGTCCAACGATGAACCCGACCGCACCAAAGAGAATGATGCCGCCAAGTGTTCCCAGGAGAATCATCAGGTCGGACATCTTGGTGTCTTTCCCGACGAGGCGAGGACGCAGAATATTGTCGACCATACCCACAACGAGAGCGCACCACAGTGCCAACAATATTGCCGCCACAGGCTTGCCTATAACGAACAGATAGATAACACCGGGTATCCATACTAGAGCGGTGCCGACGCCCGGGATGATCGATAACACCGCCATTATCGTACCCCAGAACGCGGCACCGCCAATCCCTGCCACGAAGAAACCCAATCCGGCCATCGTACCTTGAATCAGTCCAATCACGAGGGTTCCCTTGAGGGTCGCGCGCGTCACGGAAATGAACTTCTCCGCCATGCGGTTTTCCTCTTTCGGACCGAGCGGTATGTAGTAGAAGATCCGGTTCAGGATAGTCCGACCGTCGATCAAGAAGAAGAACATCGCATACAGCATAATGAAGAGACTCAAGAGGAAGGAAGCGGTACCCTTGGTGGCAGCAGTCAAGCTATTGACCAAGAATGTACCAGTGTTGGACGCCAGCTCACCGAGTTTTGTCAGGATCAGATCCTGATACTCCTCGAGCCTGTCGTAGTATGGGATCTCACTCAGGATCCTGTCGAGCTGACCGGGCTGGGTGATTTGTTCGTCGACCCACGGGCCGACAGACTGACTCACGTTCACAGCTTGAGATGCCACAATTCCCAGGAAAGCGGTCAGGGGTATCACGATGACGAGCAGCACTACTAGAATGGTGGCGATGGCAGCGGGTGCAGCGCGTCCTCTAAACCACTCGAGAAGTTTCCGGTATAGCGGTTGAGCCATTCCGCTGAAGATTCCAGCCAAGAGGATGGCTAGCAAGAAACGGCGGATCATCAGCAGGAAGATGAGGGAGATGATGATGGCAAGAATCAATAGGAAACTCATGCTGAACTTGCCCTGAAAGGAATCTGGCGCGGTCATCTTGGACTCCAAATCTGGGTTTGTTGTGGATTATTAACGATGCACCCGTGGCCTTTCTGGTGGAAGATCCAGGATTATCGTTCCCATCTATCGAAAGCGCATCCCTCGATCTATGATTTGACGACCAGCTGACCGGGGTGGAGATATCATGAAGAAGGCGTTGAAGAAGATGCGAACAGTGTTCGGCTTGATCGGATTCCTGGTTCTGTGTTTGGCTGCTGTCCTGTTGTTCCGCACAGTGCGATTCCAATCGGTACAGGGTGGCTCTGAAGAACAGGTGGTGATAGCAGTCGACGAACGGGAAGCCGCATTGCGGTTCGCAGCCACCTTGACGTTCCCGACGATCTCACTCGAAGATCCAGCTCAGGTCGACTCCGCGGCATTCCGTGAGCTCCACGAGTACCTGGAAGTCACGTACCCGCTCGTGCACTCGAACCTCGAGCGGCAGGTCGTTTCGGACCTCAGCTTGCTATATACCTGGAGAGGGCGAGACCCGTCCCTCAACCCCGTGGTACTGATGGGCCACCTGGACGTCGTGCCCGTGATCCCCGGGACTGAAACGGATTGGACTCAGCCACCGTTCGGTGGCGTAATTGCCGACGGCTACATCTGGGGACGGGGAGCAATGGATGACAAGAGCAGCGTCCTTGCGATACTCGAAGCCGTTGAGGCGCTGATTCGCGATGGCCACCAGCCAGCACGAACGATCTACCTAGCCTTTGGTCACGATGAGGAGGTTGGTGGTGGCTATGGAGCGAGAGTCATAGCGGAGCAGCTATCGGCAAGCCATCATGATGGACTTGCCTTCGTGCTGGATGAGGGTGGAGCGATCGCAGACGGATTGATGCCGGGAATCGATGGTCCCGTAGCCATTATTGGAATTTCCGAGAAAGGAGGAGTGAGACTGGAATTGAAAGTCGAAGGTGAAGGCGGACACTCATCGATACCGCCAGAACACACGAACATCGGCATTCTGGCTAGCGCGATCACTCGGCTGGAAGAAGACCAGTTCCCAGCCACACTGGACGGAGCTGCGCTGAGCATGTTCCGGCATATAGGGCCGGAGATGGAAGTCCTGCCGAGGCTGATGTTCGCCAACCTCTGGCTGTTCAAGCCTCTCGTGGAGAGAGAACTCGTAACGAATCCGCAGACGGCAGCAATGGTTCGCACGACTACAGCCGCAACGATGATTGAAGGAGGTGTTAAGTCCAACGTCCTCCCTACCAACGCCACGGCAGTCGTCAACTTGCGGATTCTACCTGGGGAGACTGTGGAGAGCGTAACCGAGCGTGTGCGCCAGATCATCGATGATGATCGAGTGCAAGTGTCAGGCACGGGTAGAGATCCATCGCCAGTCTCAGACCCGGAATCCCCAGCATTTAAGATGCTCGCACGCACACTAAGACAGGTTATTCTCGATGACGACTTGGTAGTATCCCCATACCTAGTCGTGGGCGGGACAGATGCCAGGTATTACACAGGATTGTCCAACAACGTCTATCGGTTCCTGCCGGCACGGATAGACGAAAGTGATATTGCTCGTGCTCACGGTACGAACGAGCGGCTGTCAGTGGAGAGTTTCGCTACGAGCGTGAGGTACTTCTATCAACTGATCAGGAACTCTGACGGCTTGTAGACCGCGAGCACCTTGGCGGTGCCCCTAACTCGTCGGCTCGTGTGCGATTCGTAGTGGACTGTTTGCCATACCCGGCCAAATCCTGACCACTCCGAACGATGCCCGCAGGGCGATCCAACACGCGGTTATCCACCATATCTGTGTTAGCGCTACGGGTGACGACTCATCGACTGAGATAAGGAGCACCAGTCCGACCGCAGTCGACACGAGCATGGCATTCCGCAAGAAAGCAAAATCCGACGTTCCCCAGTGAATGCCGTCGGTCACGAAGGAGACAGAGTTGAGGGGTTGTGCTATCGCACAAGCAAGCCAAGCGCCGTGAAACAGGTGTTGAGCGGTCGGCGGGACGAACAAGGCCAGAGCTGCACTCTCGAGAACGAGTAACAGGACAGTGAGCAGCATGCCTGTACCAATGCCCCAGCTGCAAGCGACCCTTGCCACACGTCGGGCGAGTAACATCTCTTTCGCCCCCAGGAAGAACCCGATCAAGCTCTGAGCCGCGTACGCGAATGCGTCTAAAAGGAACGCCATCATCATCCAGATCTGTCTGATTGCCTGGTGCGCAGCCCCCGCATCGACACCTACGTGAACGGCACTTCTGGTTGTCATCAGGAGAAATAGTAGAAGGGCTCCGGTCCGAACGAACATATCACGACCAACGACGAGTAGTGCTCCAGCACGGTGCCAGGCGATACGGCGGGAAAGACCTAGTCTTCGTCTCAGCAGCAACAGGGCCATGCCTGCTCCTACAACCTGACTACCAGTAGTAGCCCATGCTGCTCCCGCGATTCCGAGTGGTGGAATAGGGCCGAGTCCGAAAATGAGAATTGGGTCCAGCACGATATTCAACAGACTGATGCCGCCAGCGATCCACAGCGTAATGCGCATCATTTGGAGACCGCGCAGCGCACCCAATGCGGATAGCACGACGAGAAGGCCAGGCGCGCCCAACAACCGGATTTTGAGGTAGACCACCGTCGCAGCTCGTACCATGCCATCATCGCTCATCCATCTGGCTGCGACATTCAGAAACGGCCAGATGATCACTGCCAATGCCAATCCCAGGATCAGCGAAAGTACGGTGACCAAGGTTGTCGTGGCCCGCGCCGTAGCTCGGTCATCCCGGCCGAGTGCTTGTGCTATCTGAGTTTGGGTACCTATCCCCAGGAAATTGAACACCCATATAACCCCCGCGTAGATCGCTGTAGCTACCGCAAGGGCCGCTCCATACGTGGCACCGAGGCGTTCCACGAAGGCGGTATCGACCAGCCCGGCTAACGGCTCCACTATGAGAGACGCCATCACGGGAAGCGAAAGCCCGATCAGGGTCTTATGTGGATGGCGGATGAAGGAATGCGCTTTAGGATCCATGACCGTTGAAGATAAGGACGGTTCCGCTGCGATTGTGCTCGGGGAGGAATAGACTGGGTTTGGAGCGTCAGACTGCGCTCGGCGCTCGACCCACTAGTTGCTGGTATACCTCGGGGTCGGTCGCACCCTCTGTCCCGATGGTCATTACGCGTGACGACTCGCTGATCCCGAGGAGCTGGCGAGCGGACGGGTCGGTCGCCGCGAGCAGAGCTGCGGCCAGGCCCGCCACCCCTGACTCACCTCCCACCACCGCAGGATCGCCGAACGGTACGTCCGCCAA
>JARRLJ010000188.1:0-4655 GCA_037387025.1 Gemmatimonadales bacterium | reverse complement strand
TTCGGGTCAATGGCCTGCCTCGTTGGATCCGTGGCCGGATGGATTTGGGGACAGTATGTCGCTGGTCCGAGAATCAATACCCAGCCGTCGCAGGAATACAAAGGCACCGACTTCCTAGACACTGCGGCAGGCGAACGAGTCCCCTCCACCGTGAGTTCGTATGCACCGATTGCGATTCCGGTGGTCCTGATTAGCAGTCAGAGCGTTGCCAATCTCCTGCTCGACGAGGGCCACATCGTTAGAGAGATCTTGGGATACATCGGCTGGCCGGTCGTGGCCTTGACGATCGGGTTGTGGCTCGCATATCGCAACATCGCGAGCCGGGAGAAGAAGACAGACACGGTCAACCAATGGGTCAAGGATGGCCTCAAGACATCGGCGATGATACTGGTAGTGACAGGTCTCGGCGGTTCCCTCAGCGCTATTCTCAGGGGCACTCCTGCCGTCGATTTCATTGCCGACATGTTTGCCACACACGGACTGCCGGCTATCCTCTTACCGTTCATGATCGGTGTGATCGGCAACCTGCTCACAGGGTCCACTACCGTAGGAGTAATCACTGCGGGGTCCTTGGTAGCGCCGATGCTCGGTGTTCTGGATCTCACTCCCGAAGCCGCCATGCTCTCCGGCGCATCCGGGTCGGTGATCATCAAGTACGTCAACTCCAGTTACTTCTGGGTTTGCACTTCGCTCAGCAAGCTCGAGGTGAGAGAGGCGTTACTGGGTTACGGCGGCGTGACGTTTGTGGGGGGAACGGCTTCGTTCGCAACCGTATGGGTAATGTGGGCAGTGGGCCTAATCTGACCATTTGGGAATGACCTCTCTGCAGCGCGCTCTGGAAACCGCCATCGAGGGTGAGGTCCGGTTCGACAAGATCTCCCGGGCGATTTACTCGACCGACGGGAGCGTGTACCAGATCATCCCGGCCGGCGTTGTAATACCCCGGTCGGAAGCCGACGTGATCGAAACCCTGAGAGTCTGTCGCGAACACGAGGTGTCTATCACGGCTCGCGGCGGCGGAACATCCCAAGGCGGCCAGGCCGTGGGCGCGGGAATCCAAATCGATTTCTCCAAATACATGCGCCGGATCCTCGAGATCGATCCAGGTAGTGCCACGGTCACCGTCGAGCCAGGGATAGTACTCGATGAACTCAACAGTCAGCTAAAGCCGCGCGGCCTGCAGTTACCGCTCGACCTCTCGACAGCGAGCCGTGCAACGATCGGCGGCATGATTGCCAACAATTCCTCGGGAACCCGCTCGATTGTCTACGGATCAACGATCGACTATGTGCAGGAACTGAAAGTAGTGCTCGCAGATGGCAGCGTGGTGACAGTAGGACCGCTGGACCCGGTCCATCTCGAGCGGAAGTGCGAGCAAGACGATCTCGAGGGCCGGTGTTACTGCACTGTCCGCCGCCTGGCTGCCGAACACTCCGACGAGATCGATCGAAGATATCCCAAGATCCGGCGGCGTGTCGGAGGATACAATCTCGATCGCTTCGTCGGAGCCAATGACGCGTTCGATCTGAGCAAGCTGATGGTTGGCTCTGAAGGCACGCTCGGCCTGGTACTGAGCGCAAAGCTACGCCTAGTAGGATTCCCCAAGGCCAAGGTCCTGAGCGTGGCACAGTTCGAGACGCTGAGAGACGCGATGAGAGCCACGCCGGTGATCCTGCAACACGACCCTTCGGCCGTCGAGCTGATGGATCGCACGCTACTGGACATGACCCGCGGAAAGATCGAGTACGAACCACTGCGGGACTTTATCGTCGGAGATCCCGGTGCGGTGTTGATTGTGGAGTTCATGGGCGATTCACCGGATGACCTGCCGCAGCGAATCGATCGACTGGAGACCGATCTACGCGATCGCGGACTCAGCCAACACGTCCATCGTGCCCTGAGTGATGGTGAGCAGGCTCGTATCTGGAAGTTGCGACAGGCAGGCCTCGGCTTGGCAATGGCGGAGACCGGTGACACCAAAGGGGTCGCGTATGTGGAAGACGCCGCTGTCGCCCCGGACCAGCTCACCGACTACATCGACCGCTTCAGCGAGATAGTGAAGCAGAACGAGACACAGGCCAGCTTCTACGCACATGCATCCGTCGGACTGCTCCACATCCGGCCGGCAGTGAACATGAAAACTGTCGCTGGGGTCGCGAAGTTCAAACGCATCAGCGAACAAGTAGCCGACCTGGTACTCGAGTATGGTGGCGCGCTATCGGCCGAACACGGCGATGGCCTCGTACGTTCGCCGTTTCAGCGCAAGATGTTCGGACCGGTCATCTACGACGCGTTCTGCGAGATCAAACAGACATTCGACGAAACCAGCCTGTTCAATCCTGGCAAGATCGTTCATGCCGGACCAATGACGGAGAACCTCCGCTTCGGTCCACAATACGTGACCAAGGAGGTCGACACAGTGTTCGACTTCTCGGATTTTGGCGGCATCTCCCGCGCGGCAGAACAGTGTTGCGGTGTGGCCGCCTGTCGCAAGGTGCTGACCGGATCGATGTGTCCGTCATACATGGCGACACGCGAGGAAGCGGACAGCACGCGCGGGCGGGCAAACGCACTGCGGCTGGCCATATCCGGGCAGCTCGGCGCAGCAGGCCTAGCTGATACGGCGCTCTATCCGGTGCTCGATCTGTGCCTCGAGTGTAAGTCGTGTAAGTCGGAGTGTCCCACTGGCGTAGACATGGCACGAATGAAGAGCGAGTTCCTCTATCGATACAACCGCGAACACGGGGCACCGTTGCGGTCGCGGGTACTTGCTGCGTCGCAGCGCATCGCAGTCTGGGGAAGTCGCTTTGCACCAGTGTCAAACTGGATTTCCAATAATCCGATCTCGCGCTGGGGCAACGATGTTCCCCTGGGAATCGATCGCAGGCGTGAGTTGCCGGAGTTTTCCCGAGAAACGTTCTTGTCCTGGTGGACCAGACATGCTGCGGGTCGGCGCGACATCGACGAGCAGACTCCGCATATCGCGGTGTTCGCCGATACGTTCACCAACTACTACGAGCCGCGGCACGCCGTCGCGGCTGTGCGTCTGGCGGAGAAGGTCGGAGCACGGGTGACTGTCCCACCGAGAGTGTGCTGCGGCCGACCTTTGATCTCAAAGGGATTCCTCGATCGGGCGCGTGAACAGGCAGCGGCAACTGTGACAACCCTGCTGCCATTGGCACAAGCTGGGGTACCAATCGCGTTCTGTGAGCCTGGCTGTTACTCCGCGGTACGCGACGATCACCCGATGCTGCTCCGCGGCGACTTGCGGGAACAAGCCGAACGCGTTGCGGACGCTTGCGTAACGGTTGAGGAATGGGCTGATACCGCTCTCGCATCCCCCGAACGAGAGTCCCTGGAGTTGGCACCCGGCCCCAATAAGATCTTGCTGCACGGTCACTGCCACCAGAAGACGCTGGTTGGCATCGGTCCCGCCATGCAACTGTTATCGCGCATCCCCGGCTGCGAAGTGGTGGATCCCGACGCCGGCTGCTGCGGGATGGCTGGATCGTTCGGCTACGAGCGGGAGCACTATGCAGTTTCGCAGGCCGTAGGAGAAAGAAGACTCTTCCCCGCCATCCGCGAGCTGGAAGAGGACGCGATAGTCGTAGCGTCCGGGTTCTCCTGTCGTCACCAGATCAAGCACTTCACGGGCGTCGAAGCTCTGTCGACGATGGAAGTGTTGCTCAAACAGGGAGCGCCCTAGCGTTACCGATCGATCTGAGCTATTGTCTCCGCGCTACGGATCTCTCCCTAGGAGGTAACGATGGTTTCGATCGTTTCGCTGTGGCTGCCGATTCTGCTTTCGGCTGTAGTGGTATTCGTGCTGAGCTCCGTCATCCACATGGTGTTGGGGTATCACAACACGGACTTCGGCAAGGTGCCGTCCGAAGACCAGGTGATGGATGCTCTGCGTCCCTTCAACATACCGCCCGGCGACTACGCGATACCGCGTGCCGGAAGCCAGAAGGAAATGGGGACGCCGGAATTCACCGAGAAGCTCAACAAGGGACCGGTCGCGTTCATTAGTGTCATGCCGAACGGTCAACCATCGATGGGGAAGAGCTTGACGCAGTGGTTCGTTTACTGCGTCGTGGTTGGAGTCTTCGCTGCCTACGTTACGAGTCGGGCAGTAGATCCGAATCCGGACTACCTCCAGGTGTTCCGTTTCGCCGGCTGCACGGCGTTCATCGGCTACACAGTAGCCCTGTGGCAGAATTCGATTTGGTACAGACGAGCGTGGAGCACCACGATCAAGTCCACGATAGATGGGCTGATCTACGCGCTCTTCACTGCGGGGGTGTTTGGGTGGTTGTGGCCAGGATGAGCTGGCCCGCTAATTGAATCCGCAGCTCGGCGTCGCACCGATAGCGATGGCCGGGCTGCGGTTTTGCATTAAGTACTGCCGGACTGCAGCTATCCCGCTAGAAGATCTTTCCTTTCCCAGAGATGTCCTCGATTACATCCGGATCACCTCTGTATTGCACCGTCCCCGCATCACGCACAGATGCCCACAGCGTATCAGCAACCTGCACCCAGGCCAAACCTATATCCGACACCTCGGCAATGGCCGTGCGACTCATGACTCCCGACGCTTGGTAGTTGCCGGCGCCCACGACTCTGATGTCTTGCACATCGACGACGCCTTCGGCTTC
>JARRLJ010000187.1:0-5201 GCA_037387025.1 Gemmatimonadales bacterium | reverse complement strand
TCCGGGTCAGGCCCGGACGATCGCCGGAGATATCTTGATGCCCACGCTCGAACTGGATGCGTCGGAGAGCGCGGCTCTAGTGCAATTCATAAACGGCAGCCGAGCCACAGCCACCGGAGATCAATCGCGGTAGAAACGATCGGCCTCGACGCGCCATCATGACGATGGCAGTCGAGGCCTGCCAACGTTCTTCAGCTGCCCAGTTGTACCAGCTCCACGCGCCGGTTCTGTTGCTTGCCTTCCGCCGTGTCGTTGCCGGCCACCGGATTGGACTCGCCGAAACCGGCTGTCTCGAGCCGCGCGTCGTCAATGGCGAACTGCTCCACTAGGTAGGCCTTGACTGCCGCCGCGCGCCGCTCCGACAGATCTTGATTGAAGGCATCGTCTCCATCACTGTCGGTGTGGCCCTCGATGGAAAGGCGGAGCTCGGGGTGTTCCTCCAGCATGGTCCCGATCTCTTTCAGCGTGGGAGTGGACTCAGGCCGGATGCGGTCGCTGCCGCTGCCGAACAGGATACCCTGTGTGGCTACGCGGCCGTCCCGCAATGCGAATCGGACCGACGAGAATCGGATAGTCCTCACTGGCTGAGCTGAAGGCCATAAACAATGTGTCGGACCGGGGAAACACTGCGTTGGGAGCGTTGGCCACTCGTTTCTCTCCCAGGTACATCTTCATATGCTCGCCGTCTGCCTGGATTCGGACCGGCTCGATGCCATCGCGCACCCGCTCGGCGGGAAACGGCGTGAGGGTCTGGGGCCCTGCCCCTCTAACCGAAACCAGACCGGCTTGGTTCAACTGTACTGACGCCGCGGACCCTTGGTAGTCGCGTTTCGGACCGTAGAATGCTCGGCCTGGGGCTATGCGGACATAAGCGTTGCCGTGCTCCAGATGCACACTGTACTCGATGGTGAACCGCTCCGGCAGCGTGTTGGGCAGGGGTATGCCCAATATGCCACCCGCGGTTGCACGCAGGTAGCGGCCGGCTTGCCATTCGACAATCTCGAAATTGCCCTGTATCAGCTCGAAGCGACGCGGGAAATCCCCCACCTCGTCCTCTGTGAAATCGTCGTACAGCAGGATATCGTCACCCGGTTGGAAGTCGTAGTTGGCCCAAGCACCTTCGCCCGGTTTCAGCGATCCCGCTCCCTTACCGGCGACCCGTGCCCCCTCCTCGGCGTCGGTAACCGGTTCTCCGTCGTCGTTGACGAGGATCTCGCCGTCATCATCGGTGAGCACCGCGCCCTCCCCCGACTCTTCGGCCTTGCGAATACATTCCAGGTCGTCGAACACGCAGCGGACCTTGCCTCGCACCATCCGATCGACCTGGTTCACGGTCTCGTCTTCGGCCGCCTTCGCGACGGTCTTCTTCAGACGATTGAGGATCTGTGCCTCGGCAGTGCGCGACGGGAGTGTCATCAGGGAAAACAGCGCCAATACTGCGATGGGTGTCAGGCGTAGGACGCGAGACATGGGGAAACCTCCTCGGGCATCATGGTCGTAGCTCAACCACCATAACGCAAAGGGCGCAACAATGCCACCGTCGCAGAAGGATTCCCGACTTTCCCGCCAATTCGCTGTGGGAGTATGAATCCGGGACCTAGTATATTTCTTGCTCGCACAATCGCACACGCTTCAGGAGTCGAACGATTGGCAGCACTCACCTTCAAACGGATTGTCTTCGCGGCATACCTGGCACTCGTCGGATTCGCGACGCTAGCGCCACTGTCGGGCGGCGTATTAGGACCGTTCGCCGACTTCGACAAGCTCATCCACGTAGGCCTGTTCGCCGGCGTAGCCTTCTTGATGCTCTGGGCCGAGAAGTCCGGGTTGGATCCAAGGGCCGTTACTGTGATCGTAGTGACGGCTGTGCTAGCCGGGCTGATCGAGGTGATCCAGGGAGTGCTCCCGTTTCGGGCAATGGATGGTTGGGATTTCCTGGCCGGGGTTATCGGGGCGGTGATCGGAGCGGTGGCACAGATCGCCATCGCATCACGTTTGCGCACACAATCTGCGGTGGACACTTCCTAGGCACACGTTGGACCGTCTCGAGCCCGCACCACAAGGTTACTGCCTCCCACCATCCCTCAGTTCTTGCCAGCGATCCAGTGTCTCGCGCAGCAGACGGCTCTGCCTACCGATCGCATCGACCTGCGGCGTAGTTGGAGCGACATCGGCGCGCTCGATTGCGTTGAACAGCGAGCCGAGACTGTTATTGAGCCGTCTCAACTCGGTCTCGAGATCGCCAGCCTCTTCGTCGAGTGCATTGTTGCGTTCGTCGGCTCGAAATGCCTGCACCTGGTTGAGTGCGTCGAAATCCTGTTGCAGCAACTCGTACAGGATCATTGAAAACCGATGCTGTCGCTCGAGTTCGGCGATGGGTGTATTCACACGCGGGTCGAGCTGCACGACGAGCGGTTGCTCATAGGTCTCACCGTTTACGGTCAAGCGGACCGTATAGTGACCGGGCAGCACCCAGGGACCTGCCGGTGCGACCGGTGTGTTTCCGGCAATTGCCGCTATCGGATAACCAAACCGGAGCACGGCAGGGCGCGGGTAGTGGAGGTCCCACACGAACCGATGCAATCCCGGTTCGGCGGACAACACCTGTGGCGGTCGGGGCCAGTAGTCCGGGACGTTTTGGCCCTCGAGCGGCGGCTCTGGTTCGTCGGCGCTTGAATAACTCCGCACTAGATCTCCATCTTCGGTCAAGATCTCCAACGTCACTGCTCCGTCGGCTCGCTGCTCCAGGAAATAGTTGATGATGGCACCGTCCGGAGGGTTCTCACCGGCCGGCTCATCGGGTGGCAACGGCGTATCTGTGTTCTTGTTCCACCGGAAGCGCCAAGCGCGCTGTGGTTCGAACAGAAACGCATCACTGGAGATCGTTGCGGCCGTGATCTGCCTAAGCGGAGTGATGTCATCCAGGATCCAGAATCCGCGCCCGTGCGTCCCGACAACGAGATCGTCATCCTTGATCACGAGGTCACGAATCGACGTGGCCGGCATGTTGAGCCGCAACGACTGCCACTGTTCACCGTCGTCAAACGACACGTACACCGCCTGCTCGGTACCCGCGAACAATAGGCCCGCTCTCTGCGGATCCTCCCGCACCACGTTCACGTTGCCGCCGTCGGGGATACCATTGGTAATGTGTGTCCAGGTCGCCCCACCGTCGCGGGTGCGGTAGATGTGGGGACGGAGGTCGTCGAGCCGCAGCGTGTTGATCGCAGCGTACGCCGTATTGACGTCGGAATGCGACGCGTCAATCAGCGACACTTTGGCCCACGGCCCCAGCTCGGGAGGTGTTACGTCGTGCCAAGTCGCGCCGCCGTCACGCGTCACGTGAATCAAGCCGTCATCGGTACCTGCCCAAAGCACGTCTATATCGATGTAAGACGGTGCGATTGTGTAGACGACACCGCGCCGAGTTACTTCTGCCGATGGCGTACCACGGTACTTGCCCACGTTGGCCGGGACCTCCCACGTTTCGCGTGACAAGTCCGGGCTGATCTGCTCCCAGCTCTGTGCGCCATTTGTGGTCTTCCACACAACGTTGGATGCGAAGTACAGCGTGTGCGGGTCGAGCGGCGAGAACAGAACCGGCATTGTGCGAACGACTCGATATCCGTCGTCGCGCAGCGGCCGGGGACTCACATCTTGCACCTGGCCCGTCCGGCGGTCGAACCGTGATATTCTGCCGCCGTAAACGATGTCCGGATCCAACGGGTCGGGTGCGACGTAGCCGTATTCGGAGACACCCACGGGACTCCACTCGCGGAACGTGATCTGCCCGTGATCTCCTCTACTCTGAACGCAGGCCGAGCCGCTTTCCTGCTGGCCGCTGCAGACGCGGTAGGGAAAAGAGTTGTCAGCAATGACGTGGTAGAACTGAGCAGTGGGTTGGTTGTACCAGGAACTCCAGGTCTCGCCACCGTTGACCGTGATGATCGCGCCCTGATCGGCCGCAATCAACATGATGTCAGGGTCTTCCGGATTGATCCAGATACGGTGATAATCGTCGCCGCCCGGCGCCCCGCGAATCGTCGTGAACGTTCTGCCACCGTCGGTGGACTTCCACACCACTATGCTGCCCGTGAATACGATGTCCGGGTTTGTAGGATGCACCTTCACTTCGGCGAAGTCGGAGCCGCGTTGAGTCACACGCGGATCGTCGTTGATCAGGTACCAACTCTCGCCAGCATCATCCGAACGATACAGGCCGCCGTTGCGCCGGGATTCCACGGTTGCGAAGAGTCGGTTGGGTTCGCTCGGTGCCACCGTGATCCCGATGCGGCTCAAACCGTCGTCGGCGAAGTTGGGTAGTCCCTGAGTTAGCGGCCGCCACGTGTCGCCACCGTCGGTGGACTTGAACATTCCGCTGCCCGGACCTCGAAACACGCCGTTCTCCCACGGACCTTCGCGCGCCTCCCACAGTACGGCATACACCGTCTGTGCGTCGCTTGGATCGAACGCGACGTCGACACCGCCGGTGTTCTCGTCTTCGTAGAGCACTTTCTCGAATGTCCGGGCTCCGTCGGTGGAGCGAAAAATGCCGCGCTCATCGTTGGGGCCATACGGGTGGCCGAGCACCGCCACGAACAGGCGATCCGGATCTGTCGGATCGACGATGATCTGTGGGATTTGTTGGCCGTCCCGCAATCCCAAATGGCTCCACGTTGCGCCACCGTCTACCGTCTTGTAGATGCCGTCACCGGTTGAGAGGTCAGGACGCTGCAGTCCTTCGCCGCTCCCTACGTAGATGACCTCCGGATCGGACGGTGCGATCGCAATCGCTCCTATCGATCCCGTGGGTTGTTGGTCGAACATCGGCCGCCAGATTCGGCCGTAGTCGGTTGTTTTCCACACGCCGCCGTTCACGACCCCGACGTAGAAGACGTTGGGCTGGCTGGGAATGCCCGCCGCCGCTTTGGTACGACCACCGCGGAAGGGACCGATCATGCGCCAACGCATCTCGTCGAACATACCGTCGTCGAACTGCTGTGCTGCGAGTGAATGCTGATATCCCATCATCGCAGTGAGACCGAGGGCAAACAAAAGGCACGAGTGTTTCGACATGTGTCTCACTCCTCCATGACGAGCGGTGGGTTCGCAGTCTGGTTGACCCAAGAACCGAGCGTTGGAACCGGGCTAGTTGCAACAAACACAACTTGTCACAAAAAGGAGGACATCGCCATCGATCA
>JARRLJ010000186.1:0-4661 GCA_037387025.1 Gemmatimonadales bacterium | reverse complement strand
GGTACGGAACGCGCGTTCGTCCGCATCCCGCCACACCAGCTCGGCAAGGGCTTTGTCACCCAGGTCGGGCGACGCGGGCTTGGTGGTCACAGTTGTTAGTGGTTTCTTGCAGTCAAAAGGGTTGTATGGTCGGTCAGGCGAGATCGGAACCGTCCTTCAACGCGCAGCTTCGGTTTCCCTCAACTCACTGATGATCGATTGATACCTCTCATCAGCCCTGAGCGAGTCGAGATCTGGATCATTCTCGATCCAGCCGAAGTTGCCGAACCCGGCCTCCACAGCCTTTTGGAGGTACTCAATCGCTCTCTCGCAAGAGCCCAGGATGCCGTAAACACATGCTATTGCGTACAGGATCACCGCGTCGTCTGGATCTATCGAATCGGCGCGGTGAATCCATTCGACGGCTCTCTCGTCTTCTCCCAACCGAGCCAGGCAGCCCGCACCCAAGGTCAGCGCACGCGTGTCTTCAGGATTGATGTCTAGCTGCCGTTGGATGGCATCCAGCGCCCGACGATATGCAACCTGGGCACGCTCGTGTTCATCCAGTCCTTCTATTGCCAGCGCCCTCAACAACAGGGCCTGAAAATCCTCTCGCACGTCCGTTGCCCGTTCGAACAACCTAACTGCCTCTTCCAACTTACCTTGACGAAAACACGTCCTGGCGTAGAAGTAGTATGCTTCAAACAGCTTCGGGTTCAGCTCAATCGCCCGTTCGAACTCAACTGCCGCCTCCGCAAACCCTCCGCCCAGCGAGAAGGCCAGCCCTCGTGCAGCGTGCGCTTCCGCCAAGTCCGGATCGAGCTGTAAAGCGGTCCGGCTCGCCTCATCCGCTTGGGCGAGGTTCGCCTTGCTCGAATCGAAGTACATGTAGAGAAACGAGCAGCTGTCAGCAACACCTGCGTAGGCTAGCGCGTATTCCGGATCGGACTCGATTGCGCGCGCGAACATCTGGCGAGCGTGCTGCAAGCTCCTCTTCCTGAACTGATAGAAGAACTTCCTGCCGCGGAGATAGTAATCGTACGCCTCGACATCGGTCGTCGGCACCTTTTGGATGGCCCGTTTTTCTGCGTCGCTCAGCACCACCTGTAACGCTTTGACCACATTTTCCGCTATTTCATCTTGTATGACAAACACGTCTTTCATTTCACGATCGTAGCTCTCCGACCACAGGTGGTAGCCATCCGCCACGTTGAAGAGCTGAGCCGTGACTCGCAGACGATTGCCAGCCTTCCGACCGCTTCCTTCCAGCACCGAACGCACGTTCAGTCGTCTCCCGATCGAGCGGATGTCCTCGCTGCTGCCTTTGAATGCAAACGCCGATGTACGCGATGCAACCCGAAAGTCCTCGATACGGCTGAGGGCATTGATGATCTCATCGCTCAAACCATCGCTCAGGTACTCGTTTTCGGTGTCCGGGCTCAGGTTGGTGAATGCTAGCACAGCAATTGATCGAGCTGCCGATGCGGACTCGCTCGCGTATTCGGCGGACAGTCCGCCGACGAACTCTTGAATCGTGTCGTAGCGATCTACCGGGAGCTTCGCCAAGGCCTTCAATACGGATTCCTGCATTGTGAGCCCGACGTCCGGACGAGCGGTCACCAATGGAGGAGGAGGGTCTGTCAAGTGGCGCGCGATTATGGCCCTGGCGCTGGGTCCCACGAATGGCGGCTGGCCCGTGAGCATCTCGTAGAGTACACAAGCCAGGCTATACTGATCACTTCTACCGTCAAGGATCTTCTCTCCTGCCGCCTGCTCGGGACTCATGTACTCCGGTGTCCCGAGGTAGACGCCCGTCTCAGTTATTCGTTTGCCACCGGCCGCACTCACTGCCAAGGCGATACCGAAATCGGTCACCATCGCGTGTCCGTCTTCGATCAGAATGTTCCCCGGCTTGATATCACGATGCACTACACCACGTCCGTGTGCGTACGCCAGCGCGTCCGCCACATCTTTGGTGATCTGAAGTGTGTCCGCGATAGACAGCGTGCTGTCGCGCTTGAGGCGGTCCCTTAAGGACTCGCCCAGCACAAGCGGCATGACATACATGAGCAGTTCATCGATCTCGCCTGAGTCATACAGCGGTAGTATGTGCGGATGGTTCAGCTGTGCGACGATCCGGATCTCGCGCAGGAAACGATCCCGTCCGATGGCTGCTGTTATGTCGGGCCGAAGAACCTTGATGGCGACCTGGCGCTCGTGCTTTACGTCTCGGGCGCCGTACACGGTCGCCATACCGCCTGTACCGAGTTCAGACTCGATTTCGTAACGGCCTGCCAGCGCGGTGTTCAGTAGCGATACTTGATCGGCCATTGCCATGTAAGATAGCAAACTGCATTGCCCAAACGTCAGATACTCCGACGTACGACAGCAGATCCAGGAAACGTCATGACCGTCTTACCGTATGAGGGAAAGGTGGTGTACGTCACCGGCGCTTCACCGGGCGGCGTCACTGCAACGTCAAACTCCCCTGGATCTGGCCTTGCCTTTGCGGGCTCGTGGAGTAAGAATGTTGCTGGGCCGCTGGTAGGCCTGTCGGGACAAAGACCGCCGCTTCTGGAGAACTCGGATGGCAAAGCTGTACGTTTCAAACAAAGACGAATCGGTCCGGATGTTCCGGAACGACTTCCTGGAACTGTTCACACACGTTCATCATACGGTTCCTTTGATTCTGTTCGTGCCCGTCGTGGCATACATGCTCTACCTCACGTATCAGCAGGGGATGGGACTGGGCCAAGCAGCTATTCTGTTCGTAGTGGGGCTGTTGATCTGGACGGTCGCCGAATACACGGTACATCGCTTCGGCTTCCACGTATCTCGAGACGCCGAAGTGAAAGTTCAGCAATCCGTCGAGCAATTAGGGGAGAGCGACCCGGCCCTGCCAGCCATCGGCAATTGGGAACAACTGCGCTACTTCCTCGCTCACGGGGTACACCACACTCATCCCAACGACAGCAAGCGCTTGGTGATGCCGCCGGTGGTCAGTGTGCCGCTCGCAGTGCTATTCTACTTGATCTTCAGAGCCGTCTTTGGCCCGATCAACATGCTACCGGCTTTCGCAGGGCTCGTCGTGGGCTACCTGTTCTACGATATGACCCACTACGCGGTACACCACGTCCGACCCCGCACTAGGCTCGGACGGTACCTGAAGAAGCATCACTTCAGACACCACTACATGGATCCTACAAAGAACTATGGAGTGAGCTCGCCAGCTTGGGACGTGGTGATGGGCACTCTGAATCGGTCTGTGGGCGGGGATGTCTCTCCCGAGTCAGAGGAGGCGTCAGCTACCTAGGAGCCGTGGCCCCTGCGGGCGTAGCTTCAGTCCTTCAGTATCCGCTCGGGAGGATCATCCAAGTCGTCGAACTGTCCTCCCCGCGCCGCCAAGACAAAGAGGACTACAAAGACCGCTCCAAGCAGCACCGCTATCGGAAGGAGAAAGAGTACAGCGTTCATTCGCTCCTCCGCACTACTGTCTCCACCCTCGACGCGCCCCAGATTACCATAGCGCTGGAAAGTGGCATGAGGACGGCCGCAACCAGTGGGTTCACCAGACCCGCAGCAGCAGCACTTACAGCTATGACATTATACGCGATCGACCTGATCTGGTTCAAACGGATGGCGCGACTACACGCCTGCGCAGCACGAAACGCAGCCGGTATGGGAGCCAAGCTCGACGATGATATCACGCCGTCCGCCACCAACACACTACTGGCCGCGCCGGTCCCCATTGCAACTCCCACGTCCGCCTCGGCTAGAGCCGGTCCGTCGTTGATTCCGTCGCCGGCGAACAGGACGACGCTGCCCCGATCCTGCCTGGCTCGGATCCACTCAGCCTTCCCGACGGGATCGATGCGGGGGACTACTGTTTCAACGCCGATCTCCTTACCGATTCTGTCGGCCACCTGACGGTGGTCTCCTGTCAGCAGCGCAACGTCGAGCTCCATCTGCTTGATGCGCCGTATCACCTTGGCCGAGTCGAACCGCACTGCGTCTCCTAGAGCGATAACGAAACAATCGCCATCGCCATTGCTGAGAAGGACTTGCCCGGGCCCTCCCGCGCGCAGCCTCCACGAGCGCCCAGCCACCGTTCCCGAAATCCCCACGCCGGGTACCTCCACCACTTCGCTCCCCCGAGGGAGTGGGATACCTCGCTTACGGGCCTCGTCAACGATAGCTCTGGCAATAGGGTGGCTACTGTAACGCTCTAGTCCGGCGGCGATCCGGATTGCTTCATCTTCAGCTGCGACCACCGCCAACGATCCCTTGGTCACAGTACCCGTCTTGTCCAACACAACCAGATCGACTCCGATCAGGTCCAACAGAGCGTCTGCCGACCTGAACAGAAGGCCCCGACGCGCCGAAGCCCCCAGTCCTGCCGCCGCGGCCAAGGGGCGGGACAAGGCCAAAGCACAGGGACATGCCACTACCAAGACGGCGACAGCCCGTGTCACCGCCGCTCCAAGATTCGCCATCAGAACCCAGGCTGTGAACGTCGCCGCCGCCACAGTGAGAGTCCCAGCCGTAAACCAGGGCGCTATTCTATCGGCTGAGGTTGGCCTGGTCCCTCGGTCGGTCGCCAATCGCAGTCTTTCAGCCATCTGCTGCAGTATGGTATCTCGACCAACTGCAACGACTTCGACAGTCACAGCCCCATCCATCAA
>JARRLJ010000185.1:0-7086 GCA_037387025.1 Gemmatimonadales bacterium | reverse complement strand
CGGCATATCTTCGACGGGCGGGTGATGAAGTGGTGCTGGTAGTGGTGAACCTCAGCGCAGCACCGCTCTCCGGCGTGACGGTGTCTTCGGAGGAGAAGGTGTTGACGGCAGGCCGTTATGAGGTGCAGAGCTTGCTGGACGGTCCGCCGGTCGCACCGGTCAACATCGGCGGGAATGGGCGGATAGAAGGCTACATGCCCCTAAGTACGATAGGTCCCTCGCAGAGCTACGTTTTCGTAGTCGTCGAAGCCGGGCGGTAAGGCCGCTCGGCGGCGTGGACAATCGAATTTGACACGCCCTGCGCCCGGGCGTAACATTCATCTGTAGCTTTGTTGATCGTTAAGGCAGAGTGACGCCTTCCGGACGGAGCGCTGATGTCCGGGAGACGGTTGGCTTCTCCAAATGTTGCGAGGCGCAACGCGATGAAGTTGCCGCCAAGAGCGCAATGCCGGTCTACATGCTCCCATCCTCTTGGAGCAGGTGCGCATTCTGACATCCCACCCGTTGAGGGTACTCCTATGAAACTGATCCGTTTTCTTTCTCTCGTCATTGTTGCTGGTCTGTTGTGTTCCGTGCAACTCGAAGCCCAAGGACCCTCGGGCATTATCGCGGGGCTAGTCACTGACGCTGCAAACCAGCAGCCGCTTTTCGGTGCAAGGGTGCAGATCGTCGGAACGCAGCTTCTGACGGCCACAGACAACGATGGTCGCTTCAATCTGACACGAGTACCCCCGGGGACGCACGTCTTGCGGGTCACCAGGATCGGGTACGGCCCCGAGGAGCAAGAGGTGACCATCGCGTCCGGAGCAACTGCCTCGGTGGAGATCGAGATGGAGCAGGCGGTGGCACTCCTGGAAGGAGTCGTCGTAACCGGGTATGGCACGCAGAGCCGCGAGTCTATTACCGGATCGATCGCGACAATCGATGTCGAAGAGGCCGAGGTAGGGGTGGTCTCCAATGTCAACGACATGATCCAGGGCCGCGCCGCTGGGGTCAACATCGTGCGGAACAGTGGTGAGCCCGGCGCAGCCGTGCAGATCCGTGTGCGCGGCGGCACGTCTATCAGCGCCAGTAACGAGCCGTTGTACGTGATCGACGGGGTCCCAATCCAGAACGTGTCGACCGAAGCAGGCGGTGTTGGGGACCTCACGTCGTCATTGGCGCGGAGCCCGTTGGCCCTGCTCAATCCCTCGGATATCGCCTCGATCACCATCCTCAAGGATGCGTCCGCGTCGGCCATTTACGGTAGCCGCGGTGCAAATGGGGTCGTGCTAATCGAGACAAAGAAAGGTGCTTCCGGCGGTGTCGTGGTCGAGTATGACGGCTATGTAGCGGTGGGTACACGGGCCAGATCTCTGGATGTGCTGAACGGTGAAGAATACCGGCAGTTCGTTCAGGAGCAAGTGGCGGCCGGGAATCTGGGCCAGGACCGCCTCGACGCCCTGGGCACGGCCAATACGGATTGGGAACGGGAGGTGACGCGCACTGCCATCACGCACAACCACAACCTGACGTTCTCCGGCGGGGGGGCGGAGACGCGCTATCGTGCCTCGCTCAACTACATGAATCAAGAGGGAGTGGCGATCAGCAGCGGCTTCGAGCGCATTCAAGGACGCCTCAGTGGAACGCACAGCACGTGGAACGATCGGCTGCGTCTGGAGCTCAATCTGACGGGCTCGCGCGTCGACCATGACTACGTGCCTTACGTGAACACAGGCGGATTCGAAGGTGCCGTACTCCACAACATGGTTGAGTACAACCCGACGAACCCCGTCAAGGTGACCGATCCGGAGACCGGACTGGAAAGGTACTATGAGATCGGGACTGGTTCGCAGGGCGTGCGCAACCCGGTCGCACTGGCGGAGCAGACGCTGGACTTTGCCAATACGACTCGCATCCTCGGCAACGTGAAGGCCGATCTGGAATTGTTGCCCGGTGTCACGGCCGAGGTAAATGTTGGTGTGGACAATTCGGACGGAACTCGGCGAACGTATTTCCCTGCAGCCAGTCCGGCCGGGGCCCAGTGGAACGGGCGCGCGCGACAGGTGAACCGCTTCAGTGAGGCTGTGACCCTTCAGACCCTGCTCACCGGGCAGTACTACCGCGGTGCCCACAGTGTTGAAGTCGTCGGCGGCTATGAGTTCAGCGACTACTCGCTCGGTGAGTTCGGGGCTGAAGGGCGCGACTTTGCTACCGATGCGTTCAGTTTCAACAACTTGGGTGGCGGCAATGAGTTGGTGCGGCCGTTCTCGTTCCGCGAAGACAGGCGGCTCGCATCCTTCTTCGGCCGAGTCAACTACGGTCTAAGTGAGAAATACAACTTCACGGGAGTGTTGAGGTACGATGGTTCGTCCAGGTTCGGATCGGGCAACAAGTGGGCAGTCTTCCCGGCCTTGTCAGCATCGTGGCGGATCAGCGCCGGCTGGGGCCTGCAAGGTAATGAGGCCGTACCGCCCTACGCGTCGCTGATCACGCTCACGCCCGGCGCTCTCGCCGCCTTTGGGCAGAACACCGTTGTTGGTGTGTACCCGAATCGAAACCCGAATCCGAATCTGAAGTGGGAGCAGACGTCACAGGTCAACATGGCGGTTGACTTCGGTCTGTGGGATAACAGGCTGTCGGGCAGCGTCGAGTATTTCATCAAGAACACCTCTGACCTGCTGCTGGACGTCACCGTGCCGCAGCCGGCGGTCGTGGGCACGCGGCTCGAGAACATCGGGAAGGTCCGCAACCAGGGTCTCGAGATCGCGCTCGACGCAGTGGCGATTTCTCGGCCCAACCTCACGTGGCTCGCTGGGCTCGTGTTCTCGATGGAGAAGAACGAAGTCGTCGACCTTGGCGGCCGCCAGTTTATTGTCACGGGCAGTGTAAGCGGTGAGGGGCAATCTGGTAACTTCGTGCAGCGCATCCTGCCCGGAGAGCAACTGGGTACCTTCTGGGGACCCGAATTCGTGGGCGTGAACGACCAAGGACAGCAGCTGTTCAACGATTATGACGTTGAGCGAGACGAAGATGGTCGCGAGATCAGCCGCACGCTTGTTGGGGAGACAACGATTCCCGAGTGCGATGATTTCAACATATGGGGCGATGCCAATCCTGACTTCACGCTCGACTTTCGCAGTCAGGGCGCGTGGGGTGACTTCGATTTCAGCTTCCTCGTTCGCAGCGTCGCCGGCATGGACGTGTTCAACAACACCGCCCTCGTCTACAGTACGAAGTCCCAAGCCCTAACTGGACAGAACTTCCTGAAGTCCGCTCTGGACGACCCGACGGCGATGGTCGAGCCGGCCATTGTGTCGTCCAAATGGGTCGAGGATGGCTCGTTCTTGCGGCTTCAGAATATCACTATTGGGTATGCGTTTGCCCTACCCGGAGCAGGGGCAGGGGAGCGTAACACTCGGGTGTACGTGTCGGCCGACAACTTGTTGTTACTAACGGGCTATTCCGGCTACGACCCGGAAGTCCATACGGCAGCTGGTTTGGCCTCGCGCGGTATCGATTATCTGAACTATCCGCGTCCGCGCACGTTTACGGCGGGCATCCGTGTTCGGTTCTGATAACATTAGGCCACACGCCTCTGCATGGAGGCGTGTGGCCCCGTTGGTTTTGCGCAACGTGCAAAGGCACATGAGACTTGGTTACCTATATAAGGCAGCGTTCTATGACTAAATCGCTAGTGTGGAATTCGAATCGCGCCGTCGCGCTGTTAGTGCTTGCGCTCGTGGTGTCGTTGCAGGCGTGTACCGACCTCGAGGAGACACCCGTCAGCTCCATCACGCCTGACAATTTCTACCAGACCGAGTCCGAAGCACTGAGTGGACTGGCAGCGGTGTACAACATCTTGGGACCGGGGGGTGGTGATTGGGAGTGGAATTACTACAACCTGAGCCAGGTCAGCTCGGACGAGATGATCGTGCCCACCCGTGGGAGCGACTGGTTCGACGCTGGTCGGTGGCTCGAGATCCATCGGCAGACCTGGACCGCCAACAGCCCGGCCGGGCTCGAGGACATCAACGGGCTCTGGGAGGCAATGTTCCGCGGCGTAACCAGGGCCAATGTGTTGCTCGCGGGGCTGGAGAACACCGTAGTGCCGAATCAGGACGTGATTGAAGCCGAGGCTCAGGCGCTTCGGGCACTCTACTACTACTACCTGATGGACATGTTCGGTGGTGTACCGATCGTCACTACTACCGAGATCGAAGCGCGCCCCCGCAACACGCGCACCGAGGTGTTCCAGTTCATTGATAGCGAGCTGCAAGCGGCCCGGGCAGTGCTGCCGGACAACTGGCCGGACAGCGACTACGGGCGGATGACCAAAGGTGCGGCTGATGCCATCCTGGCCAGTATGTATCTGAACGCTGGGGTGTACACGACCGATACGCCCAGTGCTACATCGTATAACTCTTGCACGGGCGTCCAGGTAGATGGCCAGAGTGCCTGCGAGGCGGCCATCGCCGCAGCGGATCGTATCCTCAATTCCGGTGAGTATAGCCTGGCGACAGATTGGCGCT
Source organism: Gemmatimonadales bacterium (assembly GCA_037387025.1). GTDB lineage: Bacteria > Gemmatimonadota > Gemmatimonadetes > Gemmatimonadales > GWC2-71-9. The sequence continues at coordinate 2,575 of JARRLJ010000185.1, read as the reverse complement.
CGAATTTCACGCCCGATAACTACAACTCGCCGGAGAACATCCTGGTGATCAACCATAAGGCCGAGGATGGACTAGGGCTCAACTTCATTCACCGGGCTCTGCACTACAATCAGTACGATCCCTCCCCCTGGAACGGCTTTGCGGCCTTGGCCGAGACTTACAACGCCTTCGATGCGGACGATCAGCGTAGGGAGATCTTCCTGGAGGGGCTACAGGTTAACGTGTTGACGGGCGATCCGGTCGACGACAGGTCCGGCACGCCATTGGTATTCACAGTGGACATCGCCGACGAGACGCAGGCCCCAGAGGGTGAAGGCACCCGCATCATGAAGTGGACTCCGGATCCGGACCATGTGTCCCAGAACAACGGCAATGATTTCGCCCTCTTCCGCCTGAGCGAGATCTATCTCATCAAGGCGGAAGCGTCGTTTGAAATGGGTAATACGGGCGATGCCCTGGATTTGATGAACACGCTGCGTGAGCGCGTGTTCGAGCCGGACGAGCCGCTGGCCTCCGTGGATCGTGATGTGATCCTGCAAGAGCGACTGTTCGAGCTCACGGGCGAAGCCAAGCGGCGCCAGGACCTGATCCGGCACGGCAAGTACACGCAACCGTGGTCGTTCAAACAGGCTGGGGGGCCCGAGCTAGTCCTGATGCCGATTCCGCAGTCGCAGCTCGACGCGAACCCGATGCTCGTGCAGAATCCGGGGTACTGAACCCCGCACCCGCAGAGGCACATCACTGTTCTCAATGCCATAGCCTGTTCCCCTCCCGGGGGCAGGCTATGGCACAGTGAGCCACTTGCTTGCTTCACATGTCCTTCCGCCGGTTAGGGCTTGGCTGCATCAACTCGGTCACGGGCCGAGTGATTTGGCTCCTGTCTGCTGCCTTTGGCCTGCTCGTCGGCTGCGCCGGTCCGGACGGGTCCTCAACCGAGGTTCGAATGGCCGAAGCGCCAACGACGGACGGCCGACTCTTCACACAGCTACCATCCGCTTACACGGGCGTCCGGTTCGAGAACCGCCTCGCCGATACTCGTGAACTGAACGTCTTTACCTACCGCAACTACTACAATGGTGGCGGGGTCGCACTGGGCGACCTCACCGGAGACGGTCTGCCGGAAATCTTGCTGACGGCGAACCTGGGAGAAAACCACCTGTACCTCAATGAAGGTGCCTTCCGCTTCCGCGATGTAACCGCGGAAGCTGGAGTGGCGGGAAAGGGATTCTGGGCAACCGGAGTCACCTTTGTCGACGTCAACGGTGACGGACTCCTCGATGTCTATGTCTGCTATGCGGGGGACGTCGCCGAACGGAGGTCGAATGAGCTTTATATCAATCAGGGTCTGAACGGCAACGGCGTACCCACATTCACCGAGATGGCGTCCGCATTTGGCATTGCGGACGAAGGCTGGGCGACACATGCCGCGTTCTTTGACTACGATCGTGATGGCTACCTGGATCTGTACCTGCTGAACAACTCTTCTCGGGCCGTCAACAGCTTTGGCCTACAAAACATCCGGCACGTTCGCCATGACCTCGGTGGAGACAAGCTCTATCGCAACGTGGGCGGTCGTTTCGTTGATGTGAGCGATGAGGCCGGCATCCTCGGCAGTGAGATCGCTTTCGGTCTGGGCGTGGGGGTGGGCGACCTCAATCGCGACGGGTGGCTCGACATCTACGTCTCCAACGACTTTTTCGAGCGGGACTATCTCTACATCAACCAAAGGGACGGAACGTTCGCCGAACTACTCGACCAGCAGATGCCCTACATCAGCTATTCGTCGATGGGGCTCGATATCGCGGACATCGACAACGACGCATGGCCGGACGTGTACGTGCTCGACATGCTGCCAGAGGACGATCGCCGGCTCAAGATGACGTTCTACTACGAGAGCTGGGATGTCTACCAAATCCGGCTCGACCTCGACTACCACCATCAGTTCGTGCGTAACATGCTCCACCGCAACAATGGAAACGGGACGTACAGCGAGATAGGCCAGATGGCCGGCGTGTCCCGCACGGACTGGAGCTGGGGCGCCGTGATTGCGGACTACGATCTCGACGGATACAAGGATATCCATGTCACTACCGGCATCGCCAGGGACGTGACCGAGCAGGACTACGTCGAGTACCTGGGACGCAGGGAAACGATGCAGTCGATTGCCGCCGAAGGGAAGCAAGTCGACTTCATGCGACTGGTCGATATGATGAGCGAGACGCCGCTGCCAAACTATGGATTTCGGAACAACGGCGATCTGACTTTCTCCAACCCGGGAGCAGCGTGGGCGCTCGACACGAAGAGCTTCTCGAACGGCGCGGCTTACGGCGATTTGGACGGTGACGGCGCGCTCGATTTGGTCGTGAACAACGTCAATCAGGAAGCGTTCATATACCGCAACAACGCAAGGACGGTTCTCGACAACCACTATCTCCAGATCGAACTGGAGGGAGAGGCCCCTAACCGGTTCGCCGTTGGGGCAGGGGTAACGCTTCGAAGCGGAGACCACCTGTTCTTCCAGGAGTTAATCCCCTCCCGCGGTTTCCAGTCTAGCGTCGACTACGTAATGACGTTC
>JARRLJ010000184.1:0-4673 GCA_037387025.1 Gemmatimonadales bacterium | reverse complement strand
CAGGGGTTCGACGATTCTCTCGCCGATTTGGGGATGCTGTTTGATCGCGTCGAATTCCTCGTCGGTCAACCGACCCGCCTTGCTCAGGATCTCGTCGCGCACTCCGATCGGCTGTTCGTCAAACAGTACGAGGAGGAAACCAACCTAAGGTCCATGATCGTATTGGATGTTTCAGCTTCCATGGATTGGACCGGAGCTGAAGACAGGCTCAGCAAATTGGATTACGCCAAACGGCTCGTTGCTGCGCTCGCGCTCATAATGCTGCGGCAGCGGGACGCTACTGGCCTGATAGCGTTTGACGAGATCGTTAGGGATGTGGTGAGAGCCCGGGTGCGGTCGGGGCACTGGTGGTTGATTGCTCGGTCGATTGAACGCCTCGAGTCTGGCGGGAGGACAGCGGCTGAGGCAGCACTTCGCAAGGTGACAGACCTGCTGCGCCGCCGCGGACTGGTCGTCTTCGTTTCCGATTTGTTATTCGACCGCCAACTTGCCCTCAAGGCACTGCAGTATCTTCGGCACAGGGGCCACCAGGTCATGGTCTTCCACGTGATGGACCCGGCGGAGCTAACCTTGGAGGGGCCCGCCGAGGCCCGCTTCGAGGATCCCGAAACCGGTGCCACGGTAGTAGCTCGACCGAGGGAGCTAAGGGCGGTGTATCAGGAGACTGTGCAGCGGACTATCGATGCCTGGCGGTCAACTTGTCGAGGCAGCGGCATAGACTACCACCACGTGTTGACTACCACCCCGTTTGGATACGTTCTGCGCCGGGCTACGGCCCGGCGAACGAGACTCGGGTGATGTCCTTTCTACAACCGCTCGCGCTATTTGGCCTTGCCGCGGCGTCTCTACCAACGCTGCTGCATTTGCTCGGGCGGCGGCTTCCGCCGATCGTTGTCTTTCCCGCGGTACGCTATCTAACGGCGACGGAGGAGGAGCACAGCCGGCGGCTGAAGCTGCGCAACATAATGCTGCTCATACTGCGAACTCTGGTGATCGTGTTGCTCGTGCTTGGCGCGGCCCACCCGGTATCTCCCGTGGGAGCCGGACGCGCCCATCCTCCTACTGCCGTGGCGTTGGTGGTGGATAACTCACTCTCGACGGGTGCCGTGGTCGCTGGAGAGCTAACGCTAACCGGACTGCTGGATGCTGCGAGCGCGGTACTAAAACGCTTGGGAGCCGGAGACAGGCTGTGGTTGACCACGGCTGACGGGATTCCGAGGAGGGTCACTCGTCTGGAGGCTGAACAGGTCATCGCTCGCCTCGTGCCGGAGCCCTCCAGAATGGACCTGGGCCAGGCTGTCCGGGCGGCAGCCCGTGTCGTGAGCGACGATCCGCTTCCCTGGAAGGAAGTGGTCATACTGAGCGATCTCCAGTCGAGTGCCATCTCGTCGGGAGAGCCTGTGCAGGTGAGCCTCTTGGCGCTCGAGGCTCGCGATCCACCAGCGAACCGCTGGATCGATTCCAGCTCTGCGCAGCCGGGAATCTGGTCACCGGACGGCGCCGTGGTCGCTGCAATTGCAGGAACGGTTGAGGGTCCAACTCCCGTGAGGCTGGAGACTTACAGCCGCACCATGGCCCAGGCCGTCGCGTCACCTGGAGATGAGGTGTTGCTGTCCGGTACGCTGCAGAACAGCGGGTGGCAGGTCGCGACAGTGGAACTGGATCCCGACGAGTTTCGAGCAGATGATCGTCGCTTCGTGGCTCTATTCGGTGCCGACCCTGTGCGCGTCAAGTTGGGTGCTGGAGCGGGAGGGTTTCTCAACGAGGCGCTAGAAGTGCTGCGACAGGGTGGGCGGGTGGTTCAAGGCGACAGTGTGATCCTGGATGATCGGATCGGGCCGGGGGTGAGAGTTGTATTCCCTCCGACTGATCGAGTGCTGATGGGAGCGCTCAACCGATCTCTCGCCGGGCAGGGTCTGAGATGGCGTTACGGTGAACTAGAGGAGGGTGAGTGGGAAATCTCGGGGCCAGTGGGCCCCGCTGTGGGTACCACGGTCCGGCGCCGCTACACGGTAGTGGGTGAAGGAGCCGTGATCGCTCGGGTTGATGGCAGCCCTTGGCTCGTGCGCCAGGACCGCATCGTGTTAGTGGGCAGTCGGATGGAACTACAATGGACTGACCTGCCTGCGACTGCTGCCTTCATTCCGTTCGTAGATCTCTTGGTCAATCGTATCGCCGCTGGTGAGAGCTGGATCCTGTCAGCCACACCGGGACAGACTATTGAGCTTCCCACTGGCGTCACGGCTCTCTCGGGCTCGGACGGGCCGATTCCCGTAAGTGCCGGGCCGTTGGTGGCACCGCTCATGCCCGGCGTCTACTTCCTGCTGGGTGCTGCCGCCGACACGGTGGGAGCGCTGCAAGTCAACTACGACGCTCGTGAATCGAGACTCGAAGCGGCGGACGTCGCAACTCTGCGTTCCAACCTCGGCGAGAACGTACGCGTCGCGAGTCGCAGCGATCTCGAACGAGAGCTGTTTCGAGAGGCCGAACGGGCTGACCTAGCAGGTCCGTTCTTGGCGGCAGCGCTAATTGGTGTGTTGATTGAGTTTGCCTTGGCCAGCTGGCTGGGCACTACTCGTCCCAGCACCTGATGCTGCCCCAGATCTTGGACGCGTTTAGGGCGCTGGCACCCATGCGGGGGCTGATGAGGAACCTGCCAGCCCGTGGCGACCGAGCGGCGGCAATTGGATTGCCCGGATCCAGTAGCGCGGTTCTCGTAGCTGCTCTGAGTGAAGAACTTCCCCAGCGCGCGTTCTTGGTTGTGGCACCGACGCCTACCGAATCAGAGCGGTGGTATGGCGACCTCGAAGTCTTTCTCGCCGGAGCAGTGCGGCTCTATCCGCAGCGCGAGGCGCTGGGTGAAGAAGAACCGCATTTCGAGATTGCAGGCGAGCGAGTGGAGACGATTGAGGCTCTAAACCGGGGAGAAGCGCGGGTGCTTGTGACGACGCTGCCGGCGACGGCCGAGGTCACTCGCATGGCGGCAGCGGTCGCTGCCGCACGGCTTACCGTCACGAAGGGGGAGACCCTCCAATTGAAGGAGATCATCGAGGCCCTCGAGACGATGGGCTACGAGCGTCGTCCTTCGGTGCTCGATGTTACCCAGTTCGCTGTCCGCGGTGGGATTGTGGATGTGTACGGCTTTGGCATGGCTGCGCCCGCCAGAATAGAGTGGTGGGGCAGCGAGGTGATCTCGATCAGAGGGTTCGATCTCGACAGTCAGAGGTCGGAAGGCGAGGTGGATTCGGTCACGGTACTGCCAGTAGCTCCACCGCCTTCCCCGCCGGTTGGGACAGACGATGACGACACCCGCCGATCTCTGCTCGATCTTATGCCCCCGGACTCGATCCTCGTTACGGCTCCGGACACGGACGAGTCAGACGTCCGCCGCGTTTGGGATGAGGCAGATCACCATCTCAGGATTGCGCGTCGGAGAGGGGAAGATGTGCCGGGCCGCGATGCCGTGTTCCTGGCGCCCCAGGACTGGTCTTCCCGGTGGAACGCCTTTGCGCGGCTCGACATCCGGGCAACATGTGAGGAGTCCGATCGATCAACCACCGCCTTCGGGCTCTTCCCGCCGACAGAGGTGGGCCGTGACATGAAGCGCTTGCGCCGAGTCATCGGCGCCGGCCCGACACTGCTCCTGTGCGACAACGAAGGTCAGTTGGAGCGCTTGGAGGAGCTGCTCTCAGATCCGTCGCGGCCGGGAGAACTACCGTCGCCCAATCTCATGCTCGCCCTGGGATCGCTAAGTGGCGGGTTTGTGTTGCCCGATCTCACTGTGTTGACCGATCATGAGATCTTCCGGCGTGCCAGGCGCATCAGGCGACCGCGCCGGTACCGTCAGGCCACAACCGCCTCCGGTGCGGGGTCACTGACGCCTGGTGACTATGTCGTTCACTTGGAGCACGGAATCGGCATTTACCGAGGGATAAAGGTAATCGAAGTGGGAGACGGGGCGACGATTGAAGTGGCTATTGTGGAGTACCAAGGGGGAGATCGGCTCAACGTCCCACTGTATGGACTCGATCAGATCGAACCCTATCGGGTATCGAGCGATGACGAAACACGAACGTCTCCAAAGATCGATCGTCTCGGAGGTAGCCGTTGGCGGCGGCAGCGTGCCAAGACCGAGGCAGCCATCCGGCAGCTCGCTACAGAGCTACTGGAGTTGTATGCCAAGCGGTCAATAGCCAAAGGCTTCGCATTCCCCCCCGATACACGTTGGCAGCGTGAATTGGAGTCATCGTTCCTGTACGAGGACACGCCGGACCAAAGGAGGGCCACCGAAGAGACGAAACGGGACATGGAGCGTCCGCAGCCAGCCGATCGTCTCGTAGTGGGCGATGTTGGCTACGGCAAAACTGAAGTCGCAGTGAGGGCAGCGTTCAAGGCGGTGCAGGCGGGAAAGCAGGTGGCGGTCCTGGTTCCGACTACGATTCTGGCCGAACAACACGGCCGTACTTTTGAGGATCGGCTGGCAGAGTACCCCGTGCGGGTGGAGGTACTGTCACGGTTCCGCACGGCAGCGGAGCAGAAGGCAGTGTTGGAGGGGCTGAAGAAGGGTACAGTAGACATCGTCATCGGAACGCACCGGCTGCTATCCAAGGACGTTCTGTTTCAGGACCTGGGTGCGTTGATAGTGGACGAGGAACATCGGTTTGGCGTGAGAC
>JARRLJ010000183.1:0-14004 GCA_037387025.1 Gemmatimonadales bacterium | reverse complement strand
CACCAAGTCCGGCCCACCATGACCCATCACCAGTCCAGTGGATACCACTGCGTAAGGACCGACCCCGTCTCGAGCGATTGCCAACGACAACTCTCCGCCGGTTTGGCGTCGATCGCCGAAGTCTGTGGCCATGCTCAAGTGGATCAAGCCGATCCCGTAGGCCACAGGTCCCAACAGTCGGTTGAAATAGGATGCCGTGAACGCCGTGCTGACCGAACCGTGCCACCAGGGGCCATAGCTCAGATCGAGACCTGCGTCCTGCGCTGGCAAGGGTGCAGCAGCCGCAGCCGCACACAGAAAAGCGGCACAGAGCCGCCGACGAAGGAGCTGAACCGTGAACATGGAAGAGTCCGTAAACCCAAACGTAGCAACAAAATAGCTCACGGTCAACGATCGATATCACCAGGAGCTGGAAGCAGGGAGTGGGCCACCCCTACCCCCACGAGCTCCGGGGTGGAGTTGGGCGGTCTGCTCCCCGCTCCCTGCTCCTAGCTCCCTTGACCGTCACCTCTAGCTGGATTACGTACCTCGCATGCCAACCGTCACAGTGACTCGCCGCGTCCATTTCAACGCCGCCCACCGGCTGCACAATCCCAGCCTGAGCGACGAAGACAACGCACGCATCTTCGGACCGTGCAACAATCCGAATTATCACGGGCACAACTACGAACTGGACGTCTCAGTGGAGGGAGAGATCGACCCTGACACAGGATTCGTGGCCGACCTCGGTGAGGTGAAGCGAATTGCGCAGGAAGTCGTGGTCCGGAAACTCGACCACAAGAACCTCAACCTCGATGTGGCGGAGTTTGGAACCACGATCCCGACCACCGAGAACCTGGTGGTGGTCATCTGGCAAATGCTGGAAGGGAGTCTCCCGGGACGGCTGAAACGGTTGGTACTTTGGGAAACGGCCCGGAACTACGTGGAGTACTACGGCGAGTAGGAGGAGTTGGCTGCCGGTGTGACAAAGAACCGGCCTGGTCCGTTGCGGGCCAGGCCGTGAGCTCGTCCTCACTGTGAATGGCTGCTACAGATTGACAATCTCCTGTGTCGAGCGGACCGATTCGCCGGACTTCTTCAGCGCCTCCATCTCGTCGGCTGATAGTTCGACCTCGATCACCTGTTCGAGGCCGCCCTCTCCCAACTTGCAGGGAACTCCCAAGAAGATTCCCTTCATCCCATACTCTCCTTCGAGCCACGCGGAGCACGGCAAGATGCGCTTCTTATTCTTGATGATCGCTTCAGCCATCTGGACGGCACCGGCAGACGGTGCATAGTAGGCAGACCCGGTCTTCAGGTATTTCACGATCTCGCCACCACCCTTGCGTGTCCGGTCTACGATCTGCTCTAGACGACCTCCGTTCACGAACTGTGTGACCGGTATGCCGGACACGGTCGTGTACGAAACGAGCGGGACCATGCTGTCGCCGTGCCCGCCTAGTACCATGGCCTGGATGTCCTCGACGGACACGCCGATCTCATCAGCCAGGAAGGCACGGAACCGCGCCGTGTCCAGGATGCCGGCCATGCCGATCACGCGTTCCCGCGGGAAGCCCGTGACTTCCTTCGCAACGTAGCACATGACGTCCAACGGATTCGACACGACGATTATCATGCTCTTGGGAGAGCACTTCTTGATCTCCTGACTCACCGACTTCACGATTTCGGCGTTTGTGTTGACCAGGTCGTCGCGGCTCATCCCAGGCTTGCGCGGGAGACCTGCAGTGACAATGAACATCTCGGCACCCTCAGCCGGCCCATAGTCATTTGCTCCCACCACGTGTGCGTCAAAACCCTCCACCGGCGCAGACTGCCATTGATCGAGCCCCTTTCCTACCGGAACACCCTCGAGGATATCGATCAACACCACTTCCTCAGCAAGCTCCTTCTCCGCGACACGCTGCGCGGTGGTGGCGCCAACGTGTCCCGCTCCGATAACGGCAATTTTCTTCATTGGAAGACCCCAGCTTTGATTGTGAACCGTCCTCTGTCCGGCCACGTGCGCTGCAGTACTGCTAGTCTCAATCGGCAGGCTCGCTCAGCAGGCGATCGTCAAGCTGGATGTTCAGCTGGCGGATCGCTTCGTACAGAACGACGCCCACCGCCGTGGCAAGGTTGAGATTCCTGACCGCGGCGCTCATTGGGATGCGATACATGCGGTCGGGATACTTCCTTCGCACCGGTTCCGGAAGCCCTTTCGTCTCGTTACCAAACACCAGTACCGAATTCCGTGTGTACGGCGCTTCGACATAGGACCTCGTCCCGTGCGACGTGAAATATAAGCACCGCTCTCGCGAGATGGCGGACCGAAACGCCGGCCATACGGGATGTACCCAAAGGTCGACGTCGTCCCAGTATCCCAAGCCGGCCCGCTCCAGTTCCCCGTTGTCCAAGCTGAAACCCAAAGGCCCAATTAGGTGCAGCGCGGTACCGGTGGCAGCGCAGAGGCGGGCGATGTTACCGGTGTTGGGAGGGATACACGGCTCGTTCAAAGCCACGGAGAGACTCATTGATTCCCTTACCCGCCTCCCTCGTCATCTCGCCACCGCTCTTCGCCGTCGTCGAACAGCTCCTTCTTCCAGATTGGCACGCGCTTCTTGATCCCCTCCATCACGTAACGGCACGCGTCGAACGCCTGAGCCCTGTGGGGAGCACCAGCCACAACTGCCACACTGGCCTCCCCCAGCGCAACCCGCCCCAACCGGTGCTGCGCCACCAGCTCGACATCCGGCCACCGTTCCTTGGCTTCGGCAATTACCCGACAAAGCTCGGCCTCCGCCATTTCTTCATAAGCGCTGTAATCGATTGCTCGGACGGGGCCATCCTCAGGAGCGCGCCGCACGGATCCCACGAACGTCGTCGATGCCCCAAAGCCCGGACCGGATACGCTTGCGATCAGCCGCGACACATCGATAGGCTCGCGCACCAGCGGGTTCATTCAGCCTCCGGCGAGCGGCGGGAGCAACGCTAGCTCGTCGCCATCAGCTAACGCATGATCCGCCAGTACATGCTCCCTGTTCAGCGCAACCAAGGGCCGCTCGGGCAACTGTGATCCGTTGGGCACGACCTGCCTCAGGCGAGCTATTGCATCGCCCACGGTCGCTCGGGCCGGAAGTTCGATCTTGACCTCTTCTCGACCCACGACCTCGGCATAGCGAGCAAACAGCCGGCATATGACGGCAATGTCTCCGGTTTGCGATCGGATCATTCCATCGTGCCCTAGCATAGGAGCAGAGAATATACCCAGCCATCCCGAAGGGGTGAAACACACAAGCCATAGCGTACGTATCAATCGAGGGCCGACGGAGCCGCGACCCAACTTGACATCACCAGTCGACCGCTTCGACTTTGGTTAGTTATACCCGATGTCCTTGTCTCCACGGAATTAGGAGTTGAGTGCATGATGCGACTACGGCCGTACGTCCCGTTCGTGGTCGGCGCTGCGCTGACGGGACTGGCAACTTTCCCCTTGCCGCTCGCCGCGCAGTTTGTCGATCCACCCCCTCCCGCAGCTTATGCGCTTCAAGGCGTGACGGTTGTCAATGCCGATGGTGGCCGGCTGGCAGGGGTGAACATCGTAATCCGAGACGGGCTGATCGAAGCGATGGGCCCCAACGTCGAGCTCCCGGCCGACGCTGAGGTCTTGGAGGGCGACTCGCTCATGGTTTTCCCTGGGTTCATAGACGCTCAGGGAACAGCCGAGTATGAGTTTCCCGAGCCGGAAGTGGAGAGGAGCCAGATAAAACCCTGGGCGCCACCCAGGACGGCTCAGAGCTTCGTGCCCCACCGCAAGGTGGTCGATTACCTGACCGCCACAGGAGAGGATCTGACCGACCAGCGCAAGAAGGGCGTTGTAGCCGCCGCGGTCCTTGCCGACGGCCGGCTGATGCCTGGACGGGGGACGGTCCTGCTCTACCGTAAGGACGCGGGAACACCGCAAGAGTTGGTCATGATCCCTGAGATGGGACCGGTGCTGTCGTTTCGTGGCGCCCCGGGGGTCTACCCCAGCCAGGTATTCACGGTGATGGCGTTCATCCGCCAGAGCTTCGAAGACGCGCAGCGCGATGGGTTGATCCTTCAAGCATATGCCGAGAACCCCGTGGGGGTGCCGACGCCAAGCTGGGACCCGGACTATGCTGTGTTGCGAGAGGTGCTCGACGGGCAGACGGTCTATTTCATGGCCGATCAAGCCGAAGACATCCGCAACGCTCTGACGCTGCAAGATGAGTACGGGTTACGGCCCGTGATAGTCGGTGGCGGCGAGGCCTGGAAGGCGGCAGACCGTCTCCGACAGAACAACGTTCCCGTGTTTGTTTCGCTCGACTTTCCCTCGCCGGATCGCTGGGAACCCGAGCAGCCAGACTCGGGAGAAGAAGCTACCGCGGAGCAGGAGTTGGACGCGGCCGCGCAGCAGGAGAAGGAGGCATGGCGGCGACGTTCATCGTGACTGACGGTGAGTTGTTCGCCGAGGAAACCCACATTGCATACACGTTCGTGGCCGGAGCGATGGAGAAGGGCCAGCTCAGCGGGGGCGGTGGTGGAGAGGCACCGGCCGTAGATATGACCGGCACCTGGGAAATCGTGATCGATGGTGACATGATGGCAACGATGACTTTGACGCAACAGGAAGGTGCAGTTTCGGGAACCTTCTCCTTGGGCGACATGGGTTCCGGAGACGTATCGGGGACGGTATCCGGGAATAGTATTTCGTTCACGATAGACGTAACGGCAGGCGGCCAAGCGATGGAGGTAGGCATCGAGGGAACCGTCAGCGGTGATTCGGCATCGGGTGACGGGACCAGCCCGATGGGAGACTTCAGTTGGACCGCCGAGAAAAAGGGCGGACCCGGAGAGGAGGCACGCAGATGAAAACTCTCGGCCGATTTTTGGCTCTGGGCGCGCTTCTAGCCGGATTCGCCATAATCGACACGGTCTGGACCGCCACCGGCGAGATCCTCGAGGGCACGTCCATTCTGATACGTGATGGCGTGATACGGGCAATCGGAACCGATCTCAACCCGCCGAACGGAGTCACAGTCATCGACGGCAGCGGCATGACGGCGATACCCGGATTGGTCGACGAACACACCCACACAGCGATGAGAGCGACCAACGAAGGAACGGCACCGGTCGTGCCCGAGGTCAAAGTCATCGACGCGCTAGATCCGGAGGACTTCACGATTTACCAGGCACTCTCCGGCGGTGTCACCACCGGTCGCGTGTTACACGGAAGTGCCAATCCGATCGGCGGCCAGAGTGCAGTGATCAAAATGCGCTGGGGCATGGACGATTCGAAGAAGCTGCTGCTACAGGGCGCGCCGCAATCGGTGAAGTTTGCGCTGGGCGAGAATGTGACGCGCAAGAACTTCGGCGGAGGTCCCGGAAGCCAACAGCGGTTTCCTGCCTCGCGAGCGGGTGTCGAGGAGATCTACATCGAGGCCTTCACCGCGGCACAGGCATACAAGCAGGAGTGGGACGAGTATCGAGCCAACCCGAGGAGTTTTCGAGTCCCGCCACGAAGGGACCTGCGATTGGAAGCGTTGGTCGAGATCATGGAAGGCAGAATTCGCGTGGTCGCCCATTCCTATCGCAGCGACGAAATCGTGATGTTGATGCGCGTGGCCGAGCGGTTCGGTTTCAAGATCGACGTATTCACACATGTGCTCGAGGGCTACAAGGTAGCCGATGAAATGGCGGCCCACGGGGCAGCAGGGGGCACGTTCTCCGACTGGTGGCAGTACAAGCTCGAGGCCTACGATGCGATTCCGTACAACGCGGCCGTCATGGCCGAGCACGGCGTGTTGACGAGCATCAACTCCGACATCTCGTGGTTGCAGTCGTTCATGGTATACGAATTCAACAAGCCGGTGAAATACGGTGGCGTGTCAAAGGAAGACGCACTGCGGATGCTCACTATCAACCCCGCTCGTCAGATCATGATCGATGACAAAGTGGGGACTATTGAGGTGGGCAAGCAGGGTGACGTCGTGTTGCTATCGGGTGACCCGTTCGACTCGTTCACTCGAGTCGAGAAGACGATTGTCGATGGGATTGTCTACTACGATCTGCAGCAAGAAGAGGAAACGCGGCATGAGAAAGTGCGTCCCCTGCCACAGGTCAGGTTGGTGCCCGAAGTTGCACCACCCGCAACTCCCATGAGCCTGAGAGTAGGTATCGAGCAGCTCACTCCAGGTTACGGTGGCGGGCTGATTCAGGAATCCGTGACGGCTTTGACGGGAGCAACGGTACACACGGTTGCCGGTGGCGAGATCGAGAACGGCACGGTTCTCATCGAGGACGGCCGGATCGCCGCGATCGGTGGATCTGGTCAGGTGCAGGTGCCGGCAGGCGCACAGATGATCGATCTATCCGGCAAGCACCTTTACCCCGGAATGATCAACCTGATGACGCAGATGGGCATGGTTGAAATCGAGTCCATCAATTCAGCGCGTGACGACCGCGAAGTCGGAAGGTACAACCCCCAGATCCGCGCCCTCGCCAGCGTTCACCCACATAGCGAGGCGATACCCGTAGCCCGCGCGAACGGAATCACGATGGTCTTCACCAGCCTGGCCGGCGGAGTGATACCCAGTACCGGATCGATCATTCAGCTGGCGGGCGACACGCAAGAGCGAATGAGTGTGTCTGACCGGGCAGCAGTAGTGGTGAACTTTCCGTCGCCCAGCGGCAAAGAGTGGGACGAGCCGAAACTGGACGGCGACCGGATCGAGGAGCTCATCACCCTATTCGAGCGGTCGGTCGACTACGCCAGCCGTCCGAGCATGACTCGCGACGCAACTGCACCCTTCGAAGCCAACCTGGCCGACCAAGACGCGTTGTTGCTACGAGCGATGGTCCCGGCCGTGACCGGCGAGGCTCCGGTGTTCTTCCTAGCGCGGCGGGAGAGAGATTTGAGAACGTTGTTCCTGTTCCTGGACAAGTTTCCCGACGTCAGGGCCGTGGTCGTCGGAGGGGATCAGGCTTTCCGCGTGGCGGAAGAACTAGCGGAGCGGAACATTCCCGTGGTCGTTGGGTCTGCTCTATCGCCAACCATGGATCGCAGCGATCCGGTGACGGCCGGCTGGCGCAACGCCTCCATTCTACACGCAGCTGGCGTGAAGGTGGCCTTCGGGACCAACGATGTTGCCAGCGTGAGAAACCTGCCTTACCACGCGGCGAAATCGGTGGCTTTCGGATTGCCCCAGGAGGAGGCACTCAGGGCGGTCACCTTGAATGCCGCAGAGATTGCCGGCATCGGCGATATCACAGGCAGTATAGAGATCGGCAAGCGAGCAGACCTCATAGTGACCGACGGAGATCCGCTTCAGATAATAACCAACGTGGAACGAGTATTCATCGACGGCGCGGAAGTATCAGTGGAGAGCAGACACACGCGCTTGTGGAAGCAATTCCGTAGCAGGCACTGAGGAGACCGCAGGCCTTGAAATAACGGGCGGCTACTCTCTGAGAGAGCAGCCGCCCGTCTGCACTCCTAAATCCCTGTTCAGGCCGGGGGTTCGGGAGTCGGGGGCGCACTCAGAGCTGAATCCCGCTCGGCGACCTTTGCCCTCAGCTCCTTCGATGGCTTGAATACCGGTACCGGGCGCGCCGCAACCTCCACGGGATCGCCCGTGCGGGGGTTGCGCGCCATCCGAGTCTTCCGCCGCCTAATCTTGAACGTGCCGAAGCCACGTATCTCAATGTTGCTCTGCTCGGACAGTGCGTCCTTCACTGCGTCCAGGAAAGCGTCAACCACTCGCGCACAGTCCTTCTTGGATATCATGGGACCGGCCGTCTGGGCAATGGAGGCAGTGACTCGCTCGACGAGATCCGCCTTGGTCATTAATCCCCTCTCAGTATGGCTTGGGATTGGGGAAACCGGACCGCATCAGCAAGCGGCCGGGGAGCCATTAATATCCGCTTACCTGTTGACTGTCAAGGGCTTGGACGAATTCGGCGAAGTGGTTCCTAGCGTCGTGAGGTCCCGGTGAGGCCTCCGGATGGTACTGCACACCGAATGCCGGAAGGTCCAGGTGCCGCACACCCTCTACCGTGCCATCATTGAGGTTACGGTGCGTTACCTCAAGTGATTTGGCACCTGACAGCCCCTTAGTTGTTTCCCTGACTGCAAATCCATGATTTTGACTTGTTATCAAAACCTGGCCATTTGCCAGATCACGAACCGGGTGATTCCCTCCACGATGCCCGTAGGGCAGCTTCATGGTCTCGGCTCCAAACGCCAGGGCGAGAAGCTGGTGCCCCAGACAGATCCCAAAGGTGGGCAGCGACGACTCGGCAAGCTCCCGGATCACCGGAAGCACATAATCCACGGCGGCGGGATCCCCAGGCCCGTTCGACAAGAACACTCCGTCCGGTCCGAGTTCCCTGACGCGCGCGGCCCCAGTGGCAGCCGGTACCACCGTCACGCGACACCCCTGGGCGGTTAGTATCCTCAGAATGTTGGCCTTCATCCCGAAATCATACGCCACCACGTGAAACTTGGAGTCCGGGTCGCCGACCGACCTTTCCTCTGCACACGTGGCTTTGGAAGCCAAATCGAGGCCCTCCATTGAAGGGCTCTGGGCCAACTGCTCCCGGGCTTCCGGCGACGGGCTCGCACCGCAGCATAGGATACCGCGCATGGCGCCCGCCGAACGGATGTGGCGAGTAAGTCGGCGCGTGTCTACTGCCTCAGCCAGTCGTCGAGGGATCCGGTGGCTCGCCAATTCGAGTATCGGCGGGAGAGTTCCCGAACCACCACAGCTGTCACCTGGGGTTTGTCTGACTCGAGATCCTCTTGGTTTATCCCGTAGTTCCCTATCATCGGTGCTGTCATCACGACTATTTGGCCACCGTATGACGGATCTGTGAAGACTTCCTGGTAGCCGGTCAGATTCGTCGTGAACACCACTTCCCCGGTGGTGCCCCTAAAGGGACGGCGCGTGGTTCCAAGAAACCACGCGCCGTCTTCCAAGAGCACGTACGCACGTTCCGTTGCTGCCACCTAGTTCAGTCCCCCGCCAGTGTCGGCTGGTTGCACGTTCAGCGGTGGCGCCGCCGGAACCACGGGCGCAGGCGGACCCGGCTGCTGCTCCAGTACTGAGCGGGGCTGGCTCCCTCGAGTACTGAGGCCGGCTATCATGAGGCAAAGCCCTAAAAAGATCCCGCCACACCACCACGACATCTTGGTTAGGATGGTGACCGCCTGTCTCCCACCGAAGAATGAGTCGGTCGAGGCTCCCCCGCCGAGAGCAGCCAGACCGCCGCCCTTCCCCGATTGGATCAGGACAACCGTGCCGAGTACGATTGCGTCGATTATCAGTAGTATTATCAACAACGTATACATCAGCGCCGCTCCTCAATTAGCGGGGCAAGATACCTAGTCCCGACGGCGGAAGTCAATCAACCAGCACGAGTTATGCTCAACCAAGCCTGGGGGTCCAGCGATGCACCGCCTACCAGGACTCCGTCGACCTCCGGTTCGGCCACTAGCGTACCTGCGTTCTCCGGCTTGACACTGCCTCCGTACAGCACGCTCACGTCCGCTTCGACAACGAGCCTGTCGGCGAACCACTGCTTGATGGCCTGGTGAACCTCGGCCGCATCTGCCGGTGTCGCTGTCTTCCCAGTCCCAATGGCCCAGACCGGTTCGTAAGCGACCTGGATCTTGACTAGACTATCGGGGTCCAATCCTTCGAGAACGCTCAGTTGGCGTTCCACGACTGCAATTGTCTCGCCCGCCTCGCGCTCCTCGATCAGCTCACCGACACAGAGAACGGGCAACAGCCCGCCAGCCAGCACAGCTCTGACCTTCTTTCCGGTCTCCTCATCGGTTTCGCCAAAGACGTGCCTGCGCTCCGAGTGTCCAATCAGTGCGGCCCCCGCTCCCGATTCCTGAACCATCTCGACGCTCAGCTCTCCAGTAAACGCGCCCTTCGCCTCCCAGAACACGTTTTGCGCACCCGTCACGATACCCTGCTTCCCCCGCGTCAAACCAGCGACCGTCTCCAGCGAAACAGCCGGCGGAAAAAACCACACCTCTCGATCCGGCACTGGCTCGTACTCGGCGAGAAACTCCCCGAGAAACTTGCGTGCTCCCGCGGGGCCGAGCTGCATTTTCCAGTTCGCAGCGAAGATCAGTTTTCTCATGCGTCGTCGAGCGCCTCTATTCCCGGCAGAACCTTCCCTTCCAGGAGTTCCAGCGATGCTCCGCCCCCTGTCGAGACGTGACTCATCTTTGCCTCGAGATTCGCCGCTGCTACCGCGGCGGCGGAGTCTCCGCCACCGACGATGGTAGTGGCGCCGTCATCGGATGCCGCGGCGAGCGCACGTGCCACGGCCACCGTTCCCGCATCGAAGGGGGGCGTCTCGAACACTCCCAACGGGCCGTTCCAGACAACGGTCTTGGCACGCTTGATTCTGCTGGCAAAGTTCTGCTGACTTGACTCGTCGATATCGTACATGCTCCAGCCCTCCGGGATTTCATCAGCCGGAACACTGCGTACCTCCGTATGGGGGGCCAACTCTCTTGCCACAACCGCCCCACTCGGCAGCACGACCTTTTCATCGCCGGAGTCGAGCACTCGCCGAGCGAGTTCGACCTTGTCCGGCTCAACCAGCGAGTTTCCCACCTCAAAACCCAGCGCCAAGAAGAAAGTGCAGGCCATGGCACCGCCAATCAGGATATCGTCCACCTTTGGCAGCAGGGCTTCGATCGCGTCGATCTTGCCCGAAATCTTGGCCCCACCCAACACGGCCACGAACGGTCTCACGGGTTCGGCCAGGGCACCATGCAGGTATTGCAGCTCCTTCTCCATCAGAAAACCGGCGACCGCTGGCTTCAGCAGTCGGGCGACGGCCTCGGTCGACGCATGGGCCCGATGTGCGGAGCCGAACGCATCATTCACGTAGAAGTCACCGAGCTTTGCGAAACTCTGCGCCAACTCTTGATCGTTCTTCTCTTCGCCGGGATAGAAGCGCGTGTTCTCCACCAACACCACTTCACCCCGCTTCATCTTGCGGGTCCTGCTTTCTGCATTCGAAGCCAGCGGGTCCTCCATGAAGACTACTGGAGTGCCCAATTGACGCTCTAATTCCGCCACAACCGGTGAGAGCGAGAACTCCGGAGATCGCTTCCCCTTTGGCCTACCAAGGTGCGACATCAACACCACCCGGCACCCCTTCTGCCTCAAGAATTCGATCGTCGGGAGCGCCTCGCGGATGCGTTTCGAGTCGGCCACAACCCCATCTTTGAGCGGTACGTTGAAATCGACGCGGACCAACGCACGCTCTCCCTCGAGCGGTTGATCCCGTAGCGAATCCAGAGTGCGTTTCAATTCAGCGACCTCGCGATCAATTCCATCAGGTCGACACAACGCATCGAATAGCCCATTTCGTTGTCGTACCATGCCGACACGTGCAGGAAGTCGCCATCGATCACATTGGTACTCAGCGCGTCGAGGGTGCTCGAGTACGTATTACCGATGTAGTCGCTCGACACGAGAGGCTCATCGCTCACGGCCAGTATGCCCGCCAACGGGCCGGCCGCCGCTGCCTGCCTGAACGCTTCGTTGACCTCTTCGATGCTGGTCTCTCGCTCTACTGTGCAGGTGAGATCCACCAGGCTGGCGTCGGGAGTGGGCACCCGCAGCGACACGCCGTCGATCTTTCCCTTCACTTCGGGGATCACGAGCGCGGTCGCCTTGGCCGCACCTGTCGTCGTCGGGATTATGTTGAGCGCCGCCGTCCGCGCCCGTCGCAAGTCTTTGTGGGGAAAATCGAGGATGCGCTGATCGTTCGTGTAGCTGTGTACTGTGGTCATGAAACCCTTGACGAACCCAAACGAATCTCGAATCACCTTCACCACTGGCACCAGACAATTCGTCGTGCACGATGCGTTGGAGATCACAAGGTGCGCCTTGGGATCGTATTTCTCGTGATTGACCCCCATGACCACGGTGATGTCCTCACCCTTCGCCGGAGCGCTGATTACCACTTTCTTTGCCCCCGCTTCGATATGCGCTCCCGCTGTTTCACGCGATCTGAAGATGCCGGTCGACTCCAACACCACGTCGACTCCCAGCTTCTTCCAGGGCAGGTTTGCCGGGGCCTTTTCCGATAGAACGGCGATCTTTTTCCCATCAACGGCTATCCCGTCACTGTCCTGCTCCACGGTGCCCGGAAACCGGCCATGTATAGAGTCGTATTTCAAGAGATGCGCCAAGGTTGCGGCATCGGTCAGATCGTTCACCGCAACCACGTCGAGATCGGACTTGCTCTGGGCCATTGCACGCAGAACCAATCGTCCGATCCGCCCGAACCCATTTATCCCAATTTTCGTTGTCATCGGCTCCTCGTAGACAATATTCTGGTACTCAAGTCGAGGACCGCCCTCCTTGAACCACACGGACCTCGAACGGTAATGCTCGCGCAAACGTCACCGCGCCCACACCCCACCAACCTGCCTCTTGCAGGGCCGCCGCTGCCGCCACTAGCGTTGCACCGGTAGTGAGCACGTCGTCGATTAAGATAATACTGCTTGCCTCCGCTCGCGGACTCAGCGCAGGCGATGCGAAAAACGCCCCTGCCACGTTGCTGTTCCGCTCGTCAGGGGTCAGAGCTGTCTGTGTCTTCGTATCACGGGTGCGGATCAGCAAGCCCGAATCACAAGGCACATCCCAAGTTCGGCCTAGCTCCCGGGCAATCACCTCTGCCTGGTTGTAGCACCTGTGTCGCAAACGCCTCCGACTGAGCGGTACCGGAACCAGGACTGCCGAGTGAGGCCGGGGGATCACGCGGGCGATAGACTGCGCTGCCAACCGCGCCAGTTTGGTGTAACCCTCGTACTTCAGGTAGTGCACTATCTCGCGAGCTTCAAGCTACACAGTGCGCACACGAGCGCATCGGGGCTGCCTCGCCCGACCAAGCGGCCACAAGCAACGCACGAGTTCGGGAGTAGCAGCCGTTCGAGTGAACGAAGGGCCTCCACCATCACCCCGCTAGTGCCCGCTCAACGGCGGCTGTCATCACCTCTCGAGGAGCAACTGTCCCTGGGAAGAACCGCTGAAACGCGTGCATTCCCTGCGCCACGAGCATACTGCGACCGTCCTGGGCGCGCATGCCTAGCTCACGACACTTTCGGATCCACCGAGTACCCGAAGTTGCGTATACCAGGTCGAGGGCCGCCCGACATCCATTCAGTTTCCTGCCGCTGAATGGCAACGGGTCAGAAGATCGCAGTCCAAGGGGGGTGGCGTTGATCGCCGTTCCGACAGTCGATCCGTCGTCCGCTCTACAGTCCGTGCCGATTTCCTCGGCCCAGGCCACGAAGTTCAGCACGCGATCTCTGTTCCGCGAGCGGACCAGTAGGGGCAGGTTCATGTCGCGCGCCGCGGCAGCGACGGCGCGGGCGGCTCCTCCCGCTCCGGATACCAACCAGGGGCCCTCTGGTTCGAGTGCCTCCAGGGCGTCGATGATTCCGCGCACGTCCGTGTTGTCTCCCACGAGCCTGCCACCCTCGGGCCAAAAAGTGTTTACCGCACCTATTTCTTTCGCCAATGAAGTCACCCGAATCAACAGTTGGGCGACGGCCATCTTGTGCGGAATCGTGACGTTGCCCCCGATCCCAACGGCTTCGAACGCCCGGATTACGTGGGGCAGCGCGGATGCGTCAGTCCGTATCGGCACATAGACGGCATCGAGGCCCAGTGCGCCAAACGCCGCGTTGTACATGGCTGGCGAGAGAGAGTGCGCAATCGGATCACCGATCACGGCGAAGGGACGGCTACTGCCTCTTATCCTGTTCACTGCTTTCACTCACCAAACGTTGAGCGGCTTCCTTGACGAGCGGCTCCAATTGATCGAAGGTGGCACGATACACTTCCAGACTGGCTCCGAACGGATCGCTGACTTCAGCCTCCGCCCCAGTGCGTCCGACATACTCACCCAACACGTGTACCTTCCCTCTTCCTACAACTCTTCGACGCGGACGCGCTGGTGCCTGGC
>JARRLJ010000182.1:0-10069 GCA_037387025.1 Gemmatimonadales bacterium | reverse complement strand
GGCGCTTCCGTTTGCGGCAGGCTCATTGACCGAACTCGCTGGACTCTCTACGGAGGTGGATGCCCCTGGTCGCATTTACGGAGCGAGCTTCGTTGGATCGGGAGTCGGTGCCGCATGCGGGCTAGCCGTCCTGTGGTTCCTGCCACCGGAAAAAGCCTTGGCCTTCCCGGCGGTGCTGGCGGCATTCGGGTTTGTGACCGCACTCTCCGGCGACGAGAGCGCGAGAAACACACGAGCACTGGCCTGGTCAGCAATTATAGCTGCTTTCGCGACCCTTCTGTGGCCCCCCTGGGTGATGAAGGTGTCGCCCTACAAGGCACTACCTCAAGTTGAGGCCTACCCGGATGCGAGCCGGACTTTCGAAGCTGGAGGACCTCTCGGGTGGACTGTCGCAGTACACGCTGCCGCATTCCGGTTTGCCCCCGGTTTGTCACTGGCGTATGACGGACTGCTACCGCCCCAGACCGCCCTCTTCGTGGACGGTGCAATTGCCGGTGCCGTCAGCAATTGGCCGGAGGAGTCCGATCGTTCAATCCTCGACTGGCTGCCCACAGCATCGCCCTACGCCATCAGCTCCCCAGGCGGAGTCCTGATCATTGGCTCCGGTGGCGATGTGGAGATCTGGAACGCCCTGGAACACCAGGCGTCTGAGGTCACCGTCCTGGAGTTGAACCCAGACCTCGTGGACGCGGTCATGTCTCCGAAACTGGCACAAGCTCAACTGGAGGGACGCGTCAGGTGGAGAGTGGGTGACGCGCGCAGTTACGTCGCCAGAACCGAAGATCGGTACGACCTCATCACGCTGTCTCCTGCGGGCGGACTGGGGACCTCGGTTGCGGGTGTTCACGCATTGGCCGAAGACTTCCTACACACGAGCGACGCCTACCGTTTGTACCTCAGTCGGTTGACCGACAACGGAATCCTGGCCGTAACCCGTTGGCTACAACTGCCACCGCGGGAAAGCCTGCGAGTGTTGCTCACCGCGGTTGAAGCTTTGCGCTCAGCGACTCAAAGAGACCTCGCGGAATGCAAGCCGGCGGGGTTTGGGCGGGACGAGATCGAGTCACTCCGGAGCTGGATGTCGGACCGTCTGTTCGACTTGGATTGGTACCCGGGCATCAGTTCCCCAGCAACTGAGTACAACTACCTCGCGGAACCCACACTCTACGACGCTGCGGTTGCCGCAATATCCCGGGGAGACCGCCTGGCCAGCTTCATAGAAACGTATCCATTCAGCATAGCTCCAGTCGATGACACGCGGCCGTACCCTCACCACTTCGTTCGTATCGGTTCGCTTCGTGGCCTATTAGGGGAGAACAGAGGCAGCTGGCTACCATTCGCCGAATGGGGCCAGGTCGCGCTGGTTGCCACACTGGCCCAGAGTGCCGTGCTCGCCAGCCTCTTGATTCTGTTACCGGCGGCGTGGGCGGGCCGTAAACGACGTGGCTCTGGTTGGACGAGGTGGATAGGGTACTTCACGGCAATAGGACTTGCTTACCTCGCCGTCGAGATAGCCGCCATCCAACAGCTGGCCCTACTGCTGGGCCATCCCATATATTCGGTAGCCGTGGTGCTGACTGCCTTTCTGATCTGTTCAGGTATTGGGAGCCTTTGGTCAGACCAACTCCCCAGCGCGGTCTGCATCAAGGTGTGCTTTGGCCTGGCAAGCACTCTCCTCTTCTTGTGCATCTTCGCGCTCCCCCTTGTTCACAGGTTGCAGCCAACGGCCCTGCCAGTACGTGCCCTCACCGCGGCCGCCTTGCTGGCTCCGGCGGCGTGCCTGATGGGCATGCCGTTCCCCCTTGGCCTCAGATCCGCTGGAGGCATACCGCGAGGTCGTGTGGCCTGGGCTTGGGCTGCCAACGGATTCGCCTCTGTTGTCGCAGCCCCTCTGGCGGCTCTGCTCGCACTGGAATTCGGCTCCCCGTCGTTGTTTGTGTTCGGCGTTGTTGGCTACGTCGCCGCTGCACTGCTGTTCCCGAGAATGCCTCCCCAGAGCACGTAGCTCAGAGTTGGTTCCGTCCTGGTCGAGAACAGCATTCAGGAACATTGTGGTAGGGCGGCGTGGTTCAAACCGCTCTACACGACGGTCTTTTTGCCCTAGTTGAGACGAATCAAACCTGCATCTGCCACATTCTGCAGATACTGCAACACTGCCTCCGGAGTCACGACACCGAAGTAGTACTCTCCTGCCTCTCGCGCTTCTGCAGCCACGTACCGGTAGATGTCAAAGCCAGAACGCACACCGTTAACGGCGTTCAAGACCTCGAAGGACATTAGTGAGTGTAGACCCGGTACTTCACGAATGCGCCCGCGTCCCCTCAGGAATTCGGTCGGCCCGGCAGACAGTATCGGCGTGATCTCGGATAAGGCGCTCTCTGCGTCTGATTGCACCCTCCTGGGAGCCCGGGTCTGACCGGACGCATGCCGGTAAGCCATCTGGACCTCTCTCATTGCCTGCGCCTCTCTGCGATCCAGCTCCCCCAGCATCTCGTGCACCGCGTCTTCCGTAGCAGGACCTATCTCCCTCAACGAGTTGAGTGCTAAGCGTTCACGCTCAGCTGCATACCACAGCTGATCAACGGCCTGGTGGTACGCAACGGTCAAGTCCGATGCTGCCACCAGGCCAGTCAACGCAACGCGCAAGCTTGCACCGAGCCGCTCCATGCCGCGACCGAAAGTCATTGCTCCCATGGCAGGTGCGGTATTGGCGTCCACGCTCGCCATCGTATACGCTATCAATGCTACACTCGCTGCGTTACGTCCCAACTGTGTGCGATCGACATTCCACAGGTCATCATCGCTCGAGTGGATGTAGTGGTCGGGCATGTTTGTGAAAGTGGTTGCCGGGACTCCGATCGGTGCCTCATTGAACGGCATATGGTCCGTGTTGTTGTGGAAGAAGATCACCTCGGCGTTGTAGCGATGTCTCGTTCCCAAGTGCGCTACGTGGGGCTTGGGATAGAAGGGAATCCCATTCTGTGAAACAGCGAGTTCACTAGTGTTGCCTGCAACCAAATACTCGATTACCGACTCGATTACGTCATGGCGAGTAATGTTCTGCTTCCGCATGACTCCCTGTGCCTGGTTGGCGCCAACCATGTCCTGATTGATATTCACCCATATGTCATGGTGCGACTCGGGATGGTCGGCGAAATACTGACGCTCGCTGGATATCTCGGTCACCCACCAGAACCTGACATTTCGACGTGGCCGTGGGATGCGTCCCTCTTCGATGAGTTTGTTGAGGGCGCGTGCTATTTCGAGCACGCTTGCAGTGCCGCTGGCGTCGTCGTTGGCCGATGTCCCCTCCTCCTGCATGTGGCCGGTCAGCAGTATATCCTGCCTCAGTTCCGGATCCGTCCCCCTTATGTAGGCTTCCACCATGACTTGCCACGGCTCTGTTCCCTGGCCCGATCCCGGTTCAGCTTCGACAACCGCCCGCCCCACGACCGGTACACTCGACTGGGCAATCGTGTTGCTCAGACGAATGCCCTGTCGGACGGAAAGCACAAAGGCGAAAGTGGGATCCTCGCCATCGGGGCCTTGGCTCGGCACATTGCCCCAACGGAGTTGGTCCGGCTCAGAGAAGCCCGCCGCACTTGCGACACCCGTTGTTCCCAGTGGGTCGGGGTACCAGATAACTCCGAGCGCTCCACGATTCCACACGGCCTCCTGCATCGCAACTGAAATTGAGCCATGCGTCAGCACGATCTTTCCGGACACGTCTATGCCCTCGTAGTCCGCAGTGCTGCCTGCACCGATGTCGACTATTTCACCCGTTACGTCGGCGCTGTGGCTGTAGTCGGCGAGGTGAAGCGGTGATTGAAGTGTGCTGGCAACACGCTCGGGCTCCGGCTCGACAATCCAGAGGTCGCCGAACGTCGCATTCCAGGGCAGCGTTGTAGATGCCTGCTTGATGAGCTTCACGTCTGCGAGGCCATATTCACGAGCCTTCTCTTCGAAGTACTGTGCAACGCGCCACAGCCCGTCGGATCCACCACGCGGACGGTGGAATTGACTGGAGAACCGGATGTGTTCGTATGCCGCGTCCCCAGAGATCTCCTGTGTTATTAGCTGCGTGTACCGCGGATCGAGCACCCGAAGATCTTGAGACGCGAGACATTCCACGAGTGGGTAACAGACTGAGAAGGCCCCCAATGCCAACAGGATCCGGCCTCGTACCATGATTCCTCCCGCTATTGTCTATACATTGATTCTATGAGGCGATTCGCCACCCAACATACGCCGTCGGCCCGGAAAAACCCAACGCACTTGAGACCCAGCTTCGACTTGATATCGTCTCAGAATCCGCGGGCTTGCCACCAGGTTGAATCCTCGCGACTATCATGCTGGCCATTCAATTGTGGCCCGCTTTGGAATCGCTTGCGGCTTTGCAGACACGAGATTGAAAGGCGGGCTCTATGCCCCCACCCAATGTGGTCATGAAGCTCATCCGAAACTCCATAGCAGCGTTTTCCGCAGCACTTGTCGCCGCCTGCGGCACTGGAGCCGCAGATTTGGTTCTGCAAAACGGAAAGATCGTTACGGTCGATTACGACCAACAACTAGCCATCGGAAAGCACCCATGACTCCCGGGAACATAGAGACGCTAATCATGGTCATTGGCACATTGGCCTTTGGCGGAATGGGCCTGGTTGGGCTCAAGATACTGGTGGGCGCATGGGTGAAGCGGAAAGAACTCGCCGCTGGAGGCGATGTGCCAAAGATAATGGAGGCAATAGATGCATTGCGGGCAGACCAGGAGGCGCTACGCGACCAATTTGGCGGCGAGATCGCAGAGCTAAACGAGCGTGTCGACTTTGCCGAAAGGCTGCTATCCAGAGGGCCGTTCGAACCACACCGGAAGGAACCCGAGCACTGAAGACGCATATCCCAGGCGCAGACTCGATGCAGCTAGGGCATCGCCGCTCAAGGCCCATCCAGCCATGACCAACCGTATGACCTCGGCGCCGACCGGTTACGACGTAGAGGCCGCAGGACGTGCCATCGTAGGCATGGTCACAGAAACACCAACGATAAGGGCTCGCAACCTGACCAAGCGTGTTGGGGCCGACCCATTCTTGAAGCTCGAGAACTTGCAGGTAACAGGTTCCTTCAAAGTGCGGGGTGCCGCGAATCGGATGCTCGCGCTAACGGAAGAAGAGAGAAGCCGCGGGGTCGTTACGTGTTCGAGCGGAAACCACGGCCGTGCGATAGCGTACGTCGCCCAACAACTCCAGATCCCCGCGACTGTGTGTGTGCCGGAATGGGTAGACCCGGTCAAGCTAGAGGCAATAAGGAACCATGGAGCGGAAACGGTGCTTTCCGGTGCGACCTACGATGCGGCCGAAGAGAGATCGTTCGAGATAGAGCGGGAACGCGGGTTGACCTACATCCATCCGTTCGACGATCCCTACGTCATCGCCGGTCAGGGAACCATCGGTCTGGAGCTGATCGAACAAATCCAGCCGCTCGATGCGGTACTCGTGCCCTTGTCGGGCGGCGGCTTGATTGCAGGAATAGCGATGGCGCTCAAGCCGCGGCGTCCCGAAATCAAGGTCATCGGAGTCTCGGCGCGCAACGCTTCCGTGATGGTAGAGAGCCTCGAGGCTGGGAGGCCAATCGCATGTGCCGAGGAACCCACTATCGCAAACGCACTGTCGGGTGGTATTGGCCTCGGCAACAAGTACACCTTCTCGATCGTCCGAGATTACGTGGACGCACATGTCCTGGTGTCTGAGGAGACGATCCGGGACGCGATGGTTTTCGCGGCCCAGGAGCACCGCCTCATAGTCGAGGGAGGCGGCGCCGTTGGGATCGCTGCGATGCTGGATGATGCGATCAACGTAACGGGCAGTGTTGCGATCGTCGTGAGCGGTGGAAACGTGGGTCTGGAACAACTGGCGACTTTACAAAGCCCATGAGCAACATCCCCATCCCGCAACGGATACATCGCGGTGAACATGAGATAGTCATCACATGGGATGAATCTCATGAGGGTCTGTACAGTGCCCGCGATTTGCGTCTGCATTGTCGTTGCGCGACGTGCCGAGACGAAATGACGGGGGCGCCGCTGTTGGATCCAGACTCGATTCCAGGCGACATCCGACCGGTAGCGATCACCCTGGTGGGTAGCTACGCCATCCAGATCAGCTGGAGCGATGGCCACTCGACTGGGATATACTCTTACGATTTCCTGCTTTCCCTCTGCACTTGTCCGATGTGCTCGAGCGAGAATGCCTCCAGCGAAAGTATGAGTTGAAGCCTACCTTTGCTTGTTGGCCTTCTCCTGATCGAGGAACGAGACTCCCTTGCTGATCCATTCTGGAGCTTCGTCTCCCTTCAGATAGTACCCGAACCACTCCATGATGCGCCGATGGTAGTCGATTTGATTGGGTTTCTTGGCGTTGCCGTGGTTCTCGCCCTCATACACCAACAAGACGAAGTCCTTGCCCGCCCGCCGTGCGGCATTGTAGTACTCAACTCCCTGGTTGAAGTCGACGGCGCCGTCTTCAGTACCATGCGCCACGAGGAGTGGTGTGTTGAGATTGTCTACATGGAAGACAGGCGAGTTGGCTACGTACGAATCCACATCCTCCCAAAACGGGACTTCCATTCTGCCTTGGCTAATCTCGAATATTCGAGCGTCGGTTCCGCCGCTGTTCCAATACACCGATAGATACATACTGACCAGATTGGTCAACGGCGCACCGGCTACTGCCGCGGCGAATATGTCGGTTTGAGTCACGGTGAATGCGGTCTGGTACCCACCCCACGAGTGTCCTGTCAACCCTACACGATCCGGATCCACCATTCCTGTCGCGAGCACCTTCTGTACGGCAGGCTCAATGGCGGCAACCGCCGACAATCCAGGATTGCGATCGCGATAGACGATATCGGGTTGCAGCACGAAGTACCCTTCGGCAGTGAAGACCGACGTATTGTAAGCAGTTCTCTCCGACGGAACGTAATACGTGTGTACGCTCGGCGACCTGATCTCATAGATGTACACAATCATCGGATATTGGCGTCCGGGTTCATAATCCGCCGGGTAGAACAGGGCTCCCTGCAGCCTCTTGCCCCAGGAATTCTCGTATTCTATCAGCTCCGAGCGACCCCATGCGTAATCATCCTGGAACGGATTCGTACCTGAAATCTGGTGGGCATCAGACAGAGTGGGCCCACCTACGAAGTAGTCAGGCGAGTCATCGAAGTCCTGTTCAGCGTACGCGTACACCTCGGCATTCTTGGCCTTGGCCAACCTATTCACATTCGCATCTTTCCAAATCAGCTGTTCTGGGGTTCTACCCAATCGCAAGCGCGCGTAGCCGTACTGCTTGGTCCACTCACCGTACGTGCTCGTGTACACGGGATCAGATGGATCGATGAACTCCTCCTCTGGATCCAGTCTCACCCGGCGATAGCGAATCTGCTGATCGGCTCCGTTCGTCAGGTTGGTGACTCTGGCACCGTCAGGGGTGAGCTGCCAAATGTCGTATTTGTCATAGATGAGCACAGTTCGGTCGTCCTCGGTCCAGCCGGCAATGCCAAATGGCGGCTTTTGAGTGACCGTATGATCGTCCTCGACATCCACGAACGATGTGGGCACACTTTCGGTGATGTTGGTATGCCCACCGGATTCGATGTCGTACATCCAGTAGTGATCGTCGCTCTTCCTCGTACAGCGTCTGATCAGTGCCAATAGCGACGTGATCCCCCTTCACTATTGTCACGTCCTCAGTCAGCTCCGTACCCAACTGAACGAACGTACCTGCGTCTAAATGCCAGACGGCGAGGTAGTCTTCTTCCCTGTCGCGGTTCGCAGTTACCTTTTGACGGGGATAAATGTCTACGTCTGCAGCATGCCAGATCTGGACCGTGCTCGCTTCGTCGTCGTCAGCGTCTTTCTCTTCCTCATCCGCATTGGTGTCGGAGGAATCTGCCTCGGCTTGTGCCGTGTCTGCGTCCTCGGCGACCTTGTGTTCCCGATCCTTGATGCCGAAGAACAGTTTGGACCCGTCCTCTGCCCATGTCAGCGATCTGTAACTCACGATGCGCATATCTTCCGGGAAGCCCGCTGTCGAATCAGGATCGAAAACGAATCGATCGATGCTCCTGGCATCGAGCCCGCGCCACGCGAGTACGACGTGAGTCGAATCCTCATAGTTCTCATCGTCGGCACGTACTCTAAGAACAGCCAGGTCGTCGCTCTCGTCATTCCAGGCCAAGCCCGTGTATCTAGTCGCTTTAGAATCCAACGTGCGTAGCACGCCGGTAGCCGGATCAAACACCTGAACTCCATTGCCGGCCTGGCCCTCGGCATCGATCACCATAGCAAGCAAAGTACCTTCATCCTGCCACGCATACTCCGCAACGTTACCGAAATTCGTCTCCACACCAGTCGCCAGTGTTCGCACCACTAGATCAACGCCTTTGCTCTCTCGGTCCGACGAAGAGCCGCTGGGCGGATAACGCTGCATCGCCAAGAATCGTGCATCATGGGAAAAAGCGAACGATTGAACGTCTTCGATCACAACGCTGTCACCAGTTGTCAAGTTACGTAGACCCAGCTCGTTACGTACCGGTTTCTTCTGTTTTTCCAGCCTTTCACGCTCCTCTACGCTCTCACCGATCAAATAGGCGAGCCATTGGCTATCATCCGAAAAGGTCGCACGACTGCCGTAGGGAATGACTGTGTAATCCTCACCGCCGACCGAGTGCAGTCGTAATTCGTCTTCCTCGTTCACCCGGCTGATCGAATACACAATCCAACTCCCATCTCCGGACAGTGTTCCTCCCCCCAATCGCTCCCACTGCCCATAATCATCAGGCGTAATCGGTCGTTTACCATTGGTTGCTTGAGCCCACGCCATGGTCGAACCGAAAGCGCTGATGGCGACGAGGATTGCTGCGGCCCTGACCGCGTTACGAAGAGACATCAGTATCCTCCGTTGATAGATGGGAATTGCTGGGTCGCAAGTTAGAAGGGGCCAAAGCCAGCTGCAAACTCTAGCTATCCCACCGGGAGACTCAATCAGGTGGCTGACCTTCCGCGTAGCCGCGTGCGTAAGTGATGACACACATCATCTCGTAACGAGCGTGTTCCCCACAGGAAACACCGACGACACGGAATGCCGGATCGAAGATGTTCGTCCGGTGTCCACGATCCTTGACTCCATCGTCAATTATCAATTGCATCACGACGTCGCGGGCCTCGCCAGGCCCGTACGCCACGTTCTCCGCAACCGACCCCTCCCACTCACCATAGCGACTCACCCTGTCCCATGGGTGACCACCGTCGCTGCCGACATGGCCGGTTTCACCAGTGGGCCCTTGATCCTGTACCAAGTCCCTCGCCCCAAGGGACATCCCGCGAGAAGGTCTCATTGACCCGAGCGGCTCCACGTCTCGGAGAAAACGGATCGCCTCCTCAACAGCCTTCACTCCTTCGCTGGTTTTGAGAACACGTCCGTCGGGAAGCTCGAACAGATCGCCATCGAAATGCGGTTCGAGTTCCTCAAGGAAGTCTGCATAGGTCGTCGGGTCAGCCCGCACCAAGTTGTGCTCCCGTACGATATCGAGCTCAAGTGACGATAGGAAATCTTGAGGGTTCCGGTCCCAGAGGTGTTCCGGCGCCCACAGAGCGAGGGCTGCAGTTGCCAGACTGATTACTCGCACGCTGCTTACCTTCCGGCGGCGCTGTCCTTCCAGTTCCACCACTTCAGGAGGTGAGGGTCGTGGGACTCATTACTGGCAAAGTAGACCGCCTCCCTGAACACGTATAGCACACAGCGGTCCACATGAGACCCTCGCAACGAGCAGAGCTCCCCATACATGCGTTCCGGATCCTGATCACGTAGGCTCTCGACGTCTGCGTAGCCGAGGGCGTGCAGGTCAGCCGAAATGGAGGGGCCGACTCCCGGGATGACTTGAAGATCCGTCGCTGACTTTTGAATCGTTACAGCCATACAGCCTCCATCGTTTGGTTCCTGAGTTTCGGGACGAAACGCGGCACATCCCGCCGGTATTCCACATATCCGTCACCATACTTGTCCAACAACTCCCT
>JARRLJ010000181.1:0-4744 GCA_037387025.1 Gemmatimonadales bacterium | reverse complement strand
GGAACGATCTTACTTGTACGTGATTTGAGCAACGGCGAGGAACGGCGCTACGAACACGCTCCTGAGTACATGTTCTCGAACGATGGTGATCGTCTGGTGTATGCGGCTTCCTCCGAGGACGGATCAGCCGACGGTGTCTTCTCCGTTGCGGTAGACAACGGTGAAGCGGTGGAGGTGCTGACCGGAGAAGGTATCTATAGGTCGCTCGCACTAGACGACGTTGGAGAACAAGTGGCGTTTCTCTCGAACCGGGACGATTACCAATCCGACCAACCGGAATTCAGGTTGTACCACTGGCGCGACGGTCACTTGGGCGCACGGGTGATCGCCGCTGAGGGATCGGCTGGGATACCAGACGGCTGGTGGGTGAGCGAGAGAGGGGAAGTTTCGTTCTCTGAGAACGGAGAGAGGGTCTTCTTCGGTACGGCACCAAGGCCGGAACCTGAGGTGAGAGACTCTACACCGGAGGATGAGACGGTCAAGGTGGACATCTGGCACTGGAAGGATCCCCAACTCCAACCCATGCAACTCCTTCAAGTTGACCGCGAGCGCAACCGCAGCTACCTGGCAGTGGTGCACCTATATGACGATCGAGTCATTCAGCTTGCAACCACGGAGGTGCCAAATGTAAGCGCTGGTGCCCACGGCGACGCGAACCGGGCCCTCGGAACATCAGACCTGCCCTACCGCATGCTATCCTCTTGGGTTTTCCCGGCCTACAACGACATCTATGTAGTGGATGTCAACTCGGGGACCCAAAGCCAGCACCTCGGAAAACTGCAGGGAACTGCCAGTCTGTCGCCGGGTGGGAAGTATCTATACTGGTGGGATCGCGGCGACTTGGCCTGGTATGTCAAGGCGCTCGACAGTGGCCAAGCCGTCAACGTCAGTGGCGAAGTACCCTACCCCCTTCACAATGAAGATCACGATTCGCCCTATGCACCGTATTCCTATGGCTCCGCAGGCTGGACGGAAGGCGACCGCGAATTCCTGGTGTACGATCGATACGATGTCTGGGCGCTTGACCCAGATGCGGGGGGTTCACCAAGGAACGTGACCGAGGGAGCCGGGCGGCGCGACAGCTTGCGGTTTCGCTATGTGCGCCTCGACCGTGAACAGCTTTCTATTCCCAGCGACGAGCCGCTCCTGCTGTCAGCATTCAATGTGTGGACGAAAGAAGCTGGTTTCTACAGCGACCGAGTTAGTGGGAACCGTGAACCACGGCAGCTGCTCTTTATGCCACGGCGGTTCTCGAACCCCACGAAGGCGAAGAATGCAGAAGTGTTCTTATTCACGCGGCAGAACGTGGAGGAATTCCCCAACCTTTGGGTAAGTGATCCCGAATTCGGCAGGATGCGACAGGTCAGTGACGCTAACCCACAGCAGGCAGAGTACATGTGGGCGACGGTCGAACTCATGCAGTGGCGCTCGACCGATGGCAAGATCCTGCAGGGTCTTCTCTACAAACCGGAAGACTTTGATCCGTCGAAGCAGTACCCGTTGATGGTCTATTTCTACGAACGGGAATCCAACAATCTATACACACACTATCCGCCGATCCCGCACCGGTCGGTCATACGCCCGACGTTCTACGCCAGCCGAGGATATCTCGTATTCATTCCTGATATCGTGTATCAGATTGGGTATCCCGGAGAGAGCGCCATGAAGTGTGTCATGCCCGGTGTGCTAGAACTAGTCAAAACTGGTTATGTAGATGAGGATAACATCGGAGTACAAGGTCACAGCTGGGGTGGGTACCAGATTGCGTACATGGTGACAAAGACAAACCTGTTCAAAGCAGCCGCTGGTGGTGCACCCGTATCGAACATGATAAGCGCGTATGGCGGGATTAGATGGGGCTCGGGCATGAGCAGGATGTTTCAATACGAAAAGACACAAAGTCGTCTAGGCGCCTCGCTGTGGGAAGCTCCCATGCGCTACATCGAGAACTCACCCATCTTCTGGGCGGACAAGGTGGAGACTCCACTCCTCATGTTGCACAACGACCAGGACGCTGCCGTGCCATGGTACCAGGGTATTGAGATGTTCGTGGCCCTCAGGCGTCTCGGGAAGGCAGCCTGGCTGGTGAATTACAACGGCGAGCCCCACTGGCCTACCACGTATGCCAACAAAAGAGACTGGAACATAAGGTTGCAGCAGTACTTCGATCACTTCTTGAAGGGTGCCCCGGCCCCCCTCGGGCTCGCGGAAGGCGTGCCGGCGATCCAGAAAGGAAAGACCCTTGGTCTGGAGCTGGTCGGAGAGGCGACGGTCGCGACTGGCGGAGGGAGATGACCCGCTCGGCTCCGACGATGCCAGCGGATTCCGCTAGGCGTCACGGTGTGCCAGCTCCTGTGAAAAGGCCGGAAGGCAGACAGCGATGTACTCGGCTCCTTCAGGATGCGGGGTGCTGTACTGCACCCACTCGCCGCGCTGCACGATCACTGCCTCACCGGCCTTTACCTCCATGACCCCGCCGCTATGAGCGACGTTGAGGACTCCCTTGAGGACAACGGTAAACTCGTCAAATTCAGGCGTTTGACCGGGCTCGTGCCAGCCCTCGGGACTCTGCATCCGAGCGACACTTGCACCGTTCGTACCGGTGTTCGCGCGCCCGATGTACTCCTCGATGATCTTGGGCTTGGTTCCGACGGCGGGTATACGCTTGGGGGCCGAGACGTGTGTGGGCATGGAGTTTGCTCCGTTTGCATAATGTAGAGGCACACAATATAGTGCTCCGTTCTTGTGGGTGGTTCGTGAGTTGAGTGGCAAAGAACGGCCTTGCGATGCTGGTCTGAAGGAACATCTGACGGGGAGAGGAAGTACGTTTTAACGTGAGACTCTGCCAAGTCCGAGACAGTCTGCGTTTTGCGGCCATCGCTACACTCGTCCTCCTGTGCTTTGCGTGTGGAGAAGAGTCGATGCGCGATCTCTTCGTGGGGTACACACCGCACGAACGCTATACCCAGAGTCTCAAGCGGGCCGGGGTGGACCATACTGCGCTGGGGCATGAGTGGCTGGTTGCTGCCATCAGGGCTGTGGAGCATCCCGTCGACATCAGTTCACCGTACCGCGAAGCCAGCTACCTGGATTCCCGTAAGGTTCTGGCGGTCGGGTATCGGATAAGCCTGCAGAGGGGGCAGAAGCTAAGGGCTCGCTTCGAGAGCGTGTCCGATAGCTCCTTCCGGGTGTTCCTGGACATGTTTGTTATCCCGAATGGATCCAGTGGAAACCCCATCTTGCTCACCAGCGCTGACAGTCTGGAACATGAGGTCGAGTACATCGCGCGGCGCGACGGCGACTATGTGGTGAGAATACAGCCGGAGTTACTGCGTGGTGGGCGCTACGAGATAACGGTCGTAACCGAGGCATCCTTGGTGTTCCCCGTGAGTGGCTACGACACCACCGCGATCAAGAGCTGGTTTGGCGATTCTCGAGATGGTGGGAGCCGTGACCATCATGGGCTGGATATCTTTGCTCGGCGCGGGACTCCGGTGATCGCGGCAGCCAAAGGGGTCGTGAGGAGTACGCGCTGGAACAACCTCGGCGGCCGCGTTGTGTGGCTGCGCGATGAACTAGGCCGGTCGCTTTATTACGCACACTTAGATAGTCAGGTGGTCCGGCGCGGTGACCTTGTTGAAGTCGGTGACACACTGGGATTCGTCGGGAAAAGCGGTAATGCGCGTTCGACTCCTCCTCACCTGCATTTCGGGGTCTACCAGCGAGGACCATCGGATCCTTACCCCGCGATTTACCAGCCCCCGACGGATCCTGGTGTCTTTTCCGGCGATCCGTCCCTGATAGGGGAGTTGGCGCGCGTGTCGCGTGACCGGGCCAGGGTTCGCTCGCTACCGACTACTCGCTCCCGAGTTGTGGCCGAACTCCCTTTGCACACGCCGGTTCAGATCGTTGCCGGATCGGGGGGGTGGTATCGAGTGAGCCTGCCCGATGGTTCGACAGGGTTCGTAGCGGCCCAGCTAACCGAGTCGGTGGGAAAGCCGATACAAAGCGCGGTCATTGCTGACGGCGGAGTTCTGCTGAGCGAGCCTCAGCCCGCCGCGGACCAGATCGAAGACCTCGCTGCGGGTTCCGAAGTACCTGTGCTGGGGAGATACGGACAGTTCATCCTAGTACAGTCGCCAAGCGGGTTGGCTGGTTGGCTGTCTCTCTAGCGGATCTCAATACCTCAAACCGATGGCCGATCCTCCAGCTGTCCCGCGATGACTGGGCGGCGGTGGCCAGCCAACCAGCGAGTCTTGGCCACCACCATAGATGCGACGTGTAGCCAAGGTGAACCGGTTTGACGTCCAACCGGCTGCGCCAGTAGCAGCGACTCCCTGAACTCGTCTGCGGTTTCAAACTCAGGCAACTCGGTATAGGCCCTACCGACCTCCCACGGGAAGTGGGCATCTGAGCTTGCAGCAACCGGTAAGGCTCGCCCATGGGCCAATGCTGCGGCCCGATTGTTCCAGGGTGGTAAGAAGGCCCTGGAATTGAACACTTCCACCACGTCTGACGCTGCGACGGCTCGTCGGGCACGTTCGGTTGAGCGTCTTATGTAGGCAAATGGATGGGGCGCGTACACCAATGCCCCTTGCTGCCGGATTCGATCGGCGGTCTGCTCTATCGATAGCCCCGAAGGCACGTGCTCGAGCAGGAATAAGCCAATCAGGTGTGTCCCGCAACGGCAGTTGATCTCCTCTCCCACGATGATTCGGTCCGGGTACCTGCGGCGCGCAACGAC
>JARRLJ010000180.1:0-4757 GCA_037387025.1 Gemmatimonadales bacterium | reverse complement strand
CGCCTCGGTGATCAAGGCCTTTGCACGGTCGTCGCGTGTGTCAGATGCGTCCGTTGCAGCCTGCTCATCCCCTCCCTCGCCCTCCAATCGCTGGTAGGCCTCATGCAGCTTGCTGAGCTGTTGCAACCTACTGTTCCTAGAACTTTGCCAGTGTGCCACCGTCGGGCGATGAAATGCGCTGGGGTGTGGTGAGAGGTGCTCGACGGCCTTGACGCGAACGAGGCCCTCTTGATCACGCTGTAGGTAGGTCGTTACGATTTCACTGGCGTTCGACCGCGCGATATGCCATGTATCGGTCGATGGGAGTCGATCAAAACCAACACAACGCTCGAGTGATACTTCGATATCGCAACCGCGAGGTCACAAAGCGCGACCTAGAGTTCCTCAGGAAGCTCTGTAGCAGACCCTGGGAGCGGCGAGGCGATCTGTTCAGGTTCGTGTGCAACGCGTGGCAATGGCGACAGCACAACGGCGAGTTGAGCTTGTATGCGTGCTCGGACTTCCTGCTGAGGCTCGAGGAGCGGGGACTGCTTGAGCTCCCCAAACCGGCCCACCGTCCGTCTCGGCACGGCAAACGGCGGTGGTTCAGCAGTCTCCCGGTTCCGATCGATCTCATCCCTGTCATGGGGTTGGATGTTTGCGACCCGCATGCCGACCTTGGCCGTGTTGAGGTTCGTCCGATCGAGCCGGACGAACGCCTGGGTTGGCGGGTGTACATGCAACGCTATCATCGGCTCGGTGACCGTCCGATGATCGGTGAGCACCTGATGTACTCGGCGACCTTGGATGGCGAGCTCGTGGCGCTTGTGGGCTGGGCCGCGGCTGCCTTCCGGGCGCCTCTGCGTGACGCGTACGTGGGCTGGGACGAACAGACGATGCGTAGGCGCCTACACCTGGTGGCGAACAACGTCCGTTTCCTTGTTCTGCCATGGGTACGCGTGAAGAATTTAGCGTCCCGCGTATTGGCGTTGAACCTGCGCCGATTGAGCGCTGACTGGCAAGAGTCGTGGAGTCATCCGGTGCTCTTGGCCGAGACCTTCGTGGACCCTCGTTATCGTGGCACCTGTTATCGAGCGGCAAATTGGGTGCGCCTGGGTAACACGGCTGGACGGTCAAAACGCGGCAACCAGTACCTGCACGGTGCTACGAAGAAGGCGTTGTTCGTCTACCCCTTGCGCCGCCACGCCGCACGGCTCCTACGCGATGTATCCGGGGGTCCCTGGACATCGGTGGGGGTGTAGACACCGCTATGGCAACCACAATCAACGTCACTTTGAATGGTCTCGTGGAGTTGAGGGGGCGGGTCGAACGGCGCCGGCTCCAGGACGATGATTGGGTCGTCGTTGGTGCCCTGGTGTCGAAACTGATCACACGCACCGAAGCTCGACAAGAGCGCCTGCGAGCCAAGGCAAATCAACAGACCGCTCAAGAGCACGAGACCCCAGATACCCCTTGTCCGGAGTTCGACAGCAGATCGCACAACGAGCCGACAGAGGAATCGCCCGCGTCTCAACGCTCCCCGCTGCACCCCAAGGAGGATACACAGGGCACTGACGCCTCTGACAATGCCGACGCGACCGGCGAGGATGAGCAGCGCCGCAAGGGGCACGGTCGAATGGGCTCCAAGGCTTTCACCAACGCGACCCAGGTACGCCATGCCCTCGACGACGGCGTTATTGGTTCGAAGTGCGAGGCATGTGGTATCGGACCTGTCTGTGCCTACCGCGACAAGATCATCATCCGTGTCATTGGGCAGCCCAACTTTGCCGCGCAGCGTCATTGCTTCGCGCAAGGACGCTGTAAGCTTTGCGGTGCCATCCTCACCGCAAAGGGAACGCAAGCCGTCCTGCAGGGCATTGGCACCAGTTACATCACCTACGACTGGTCGGCCTGCGCAATGCTGATTGTCATGCACTACTTCGCCGGCGACCCCTTCAAACGCATCGAGTCGCTGCAGAAAGGCTGGGGCGTGCCGATGCCCGACGCAAACCAGTGGCGCATGGTCAATGAAAGCGACGACCGACTCGCGCCCCTGTACAAGGCTCTCGAGGCCCATGCAATCCGCCATGCTCTGAATATCAGCATCGATGATACAGGAGCGATGATCATCGAGGTCAAGCGCGCCATCCGCAAGGAGCTCGAAGCGCTGGCTGCTGTGGGAGAGTCCAGCCACGACGTCAGGACAGGGATCAACGCCACAGGCGTCTATATCGAGACCGAGCAGGGAAAAGCAATTCTGTTCTTCACCGGTAGGCACCACGCCGGCGAAATCATTGACCGACTTGTGACGCATCGCAAAGCCAATGCCAGCAAGCTCGTCTCAGTCACGGATGCGGCATCGAAGAATTTCGACCATGCTCAACACGACAAGCTCGAGCAAGCCGTCTGCAATGCGCATTGCTTCCTGAAGTTCCGAGCTATCAAGGACAAATATCCCTCCGAGTACGCCGTCGCTGGGGAAGTGTATAAGGAGGTCTTCGAAAACGACGACAAGGCCAAGGCGCTCGGCCTCAATCCGCAAGACAGGATGCAATACCATCGTGACCACTCACTGCCACAGATGAAGCGGCTCTACCAAATGTGCAAGGAGAAGGTCGATAACAAGCTCGTCGAGCCCAACTCCGGTCTGTGGGAGCCCGTCGCCTTTGTTATCAACCAATGGCCGCGTCTCATCAAATTCTGCGAGGTGCCGGGGGTTGCACTCGACTCAAACCGGGTAGAACAGATACTGATCATCGCAGCGCGTTACCTCGCCGGCTCCTTCGCATACAAAACACAGGACGGTGCCGACGTCGGTGATCGCCACATGTCTTTGGTAGCGACAGCCAACGCAAACGGCCTCGAACCGGTATCCTACCTCACCGAGTGTCTCCGCAACCATGAGGACCTCGCCAAAAGGCCCGAGCACTATCTACCTTGGGCCTATCGAGCTCGGCTCGATGCGGCCGACGCCGACTCAACGGACCAGGCCAAGCCGCCGCCGCCACGCTCTCGCGTCGAGCACCCCCTACGCCCCGGCACGCATAGCAGCCGACAGCGAGCACAAACCATGGCAGGAATTGCAACGCAGCGTGCAGCACCGTGACCAACGCGTCCTGTCTAAGCACGTCGTCGCCTCTTTATGCCACTTTCCTCCACAGCTCGGGGAAGGAGCAACTCGACGGATCCCCACCCCAGATCAGAATCTGCAGCTCGCGCGCCAGCAATGTCGAGCTCGGCCCCGTACCGTCCCCAGATGGCCAGTTCGTGAATCGTCCCTTTGATAACCGGCGCGTGCAAAGCCAAAATCCTCCCCCGTCATAATAGAGTATGCGCAGCATATGTCTCCCACGATTTCTGAAGACGAAGAGTGCGCCGGTCATGGGCTCAAGTTGCAGTACCTCCCGAGCCAACGCCGCCATGCCATCAATTCCCTTGCGGAAATTTACTGAGTCATGCATCACGAACACGGTCGCCTGTGCCGGGATCTGGATCATCTCATCCCTCCGACTCCGCACAGCGCGCGGAGCAATCCGAGCATCTCCGGTGTCTGTTCGAACAGCCGAAGCTTCACACCGGCGCCCGTCTCGAGTTCAGCGACGGGGTTTCGCGTTACCGAGGGCGGCGATAGATTCAACCGCGAGTATTCGGGACTCCGCCTCACCGTAGCGCTCGCCTTGCGCGCCGATCCAGCCTCCGCTACTTCGGGGGCGATCTTCACCTGAAGCAAACGTGACCGGTCTATCCCCGTCGCGCGAGCCACCTCCCGTGCCCCATGTCTACTCGCACACTGCTGCGCACGAGCAAGCAATCTCGCTGGTATGGCTTCTTGCCGATACTTCTTCGTCTTTCGCCAGTCCGCAAATGCGGACCGTAGATCATCAAGCGACTCGACCTTCATGATGTCCTCCTGTCTGTGAAAAAACAGCAGGACCATACACCGCGGAAGGACCTGAATCGGGCACACTTACAGGAACTGTAGGTACCAACGCTGCAAGCTTCTCCAGGAACTCCACGGGCGAGAGCCGGACCGCAACGCTCCCATCACTCCAGACGCGCTTGAGCTCATAGATCACATCACCGTTGTCGTCGACGCGGAGACGATTGGCGGCGATAGGAGACCGGGCCACATAACGCACGAGCCGCTCCAGACGACCGCGATCGGAGGCTGGCACACGCACGCCCGCATGAATATTGACTCCGTCAACCTGGGCGCAGAGCCCTCCAACGGCTGCCTTTTCGTCCTGGGTCGGTACGTGCACAGTCCGGACCCGTTGCCCTGCACGCGCCCCTGTGGCAATGCGTTTTTGGACTGACGCCGCGCCACACGCTGCCAACAGAGGCTCGGCCTCTGCGAGCTCGTGGACTGCACTATTGCTGTCTTCGCTTCCAGCAATCCGCCGCAGACGCACGGCGATCCGTGAGGCGACATGCTCGAGATCTTTTCGCAAGGGTCCGGGGATAGCACGAAATACGGGTGGCTCATCGTCATTCTCAATGTACACACCATCAATAAAGAGGATATGTAGATGCGGGTTCAGCGCCAAGTCACTGCGCCATCGCTGGATGAAGGTCACGCAGCCCGTCTGGAGGCCCTTGACCGATTGGAGCTCGAGATAGTCGCGCGCTCGTCGTCGTATCCAGCTCGATATGCAGCTATTCACGACGCGTAACACCTGCGTGCATAATTCGGTATCGAACGCCATCCTGAATCTCATATCGAAAGGAAACGTCACGACCCATTGGCGTACCGGAGCTATCGGAAAGACGTTGTCCAC
>JARRLJ010000179.1:0-6681 GCA_037387025.1 Gemmatimonadales bacterium | reverse complement strand
GACGCGGGTGCAGGATGCGTACTCCATGCGGAGTACGCCACAAGTGATCGGTGCGGCTCATGATGCCGCGGCGTATGCAAGGAGCCAGGTGGAGATCGAGTTGAACGGGGTCGGTGACAACCCCGTTTTCTTTCCGGAGGATGAGACTGTGCTAACCGGCGCCAACTTCCAGGGCACACCGGTGTCCTTGCCAATGGAAATGGTAGGCACCGCGGTCACGATGGTCTCGGTGCTTTCGGAGCGCAGACTCAACCGGCTGTTGAACCCGGCCCTGTCTGTCGGCCTACCCCCATTCCTGACGGAGAATCCCGGGCTCTACAGTGGCTTGATGCTGAGCCAGTACACTGCCGGCACTCTCATCGTCGAGCAGCGCATGCTGGCAGCGCCCGCCGCGTGCGCCTCGATCCCGGCGGCGGCAGATCAGGAAGACTTCGTCAGTATGGGGATGAACACGTCGATCAAGAACGAGCAGATTCTGGACAATGCGTACGGAGTGCTCGGTATCGAGTTGATGGCCGCGGCCCAAGCGCTCGACATTCGGGGGCACAAGACGGGCGACGGTGTGTCTGCCGCACGGGATGTGATAAGGAGGAAAGTCGACTATTTGGGAGAAGACCGCCCGCTCTTTCCGGATCATACTGCAATGGCAGAGCTAGTGAAGTCGTGCGAGATTCTGGATGCCGTGGAAGCGGTAGTGGGGTCGCTCGAGTAAGACAGATAGGAGCAAGTATCAATCATGGGATACCGCAGATTCGATGACGGCGATGGCGAAACCTGGGAAGTTCGCGACCGATCCCGGTCGGAATGGGAACTGCAACCTGTTTCCGGTACGGGCAAGGCTGTTACGGTACCTGCTCCCGGCTACGAGGCAGATCCGTTCGAGCTGAGCGTGGAGGAGTTACAGCGTTTGCTGGATACCGCGCGCGGGACGAGTCGCAAGTCCCAACCGAAATCGCCGTTCAAAGACTAGAAGGCGAAAGAGCTGGCTGTGTCCAGGCTTCGTATTGGCACCTACAACGCACGATTCCTGCCACACCTACCGAGCAACAAACGGCGGGCAACGGTGCTGGCGCAGCGGATCGCGCGCTACGACTACGATGTGATCGCGTTGAGTGAGGTCTTTAGTAACCGTGCGCGGAACGCGTTGCTTGGCAGCCTCGCCGCGCTGTATCCGTACAACGTCCAATACATCGGTAGCCGGAAGTGGCTCAGAGAAGACAGCGGGCTGATGTTGTTCAGCAAGCTGCCTTTCGATCCCCTGCCGTCCCCGAGCCCGTTCGAGCATCCGAACTTGTTGGCCAGCGAATCCGGGCTCGCATCGGACTGGTCGCATGTATGGTTCGTTGAGTACGACGAATGTTGCAGCTCCGATTGTCTGGCGGGCAAGGGAGCCGCTTATGTACTGGCTCGCCTCAACGGCCGCCCGTTTCACATCTTCTTCACCCACATGCAGGCGAAGTACGATTTCCACAATGAAGAAATGCAGCGTCGCACGCGCGGCATTCGGACGGCGCAGCTACGGCAGATGATCGGTCTCATGCAACATGTGTTGTCAGGCAACAGGGCGTCGACGGAGAACGTCATGATACTGGGTGACTTCAACGTTGATGGATTGCGGTCGGGAGCCGAAACCGGTCCAGACGGAGGCTCGTCGGGTAGTGAGTGGAGTGAAACGCTCGGGACGCTGAACAAACTGTTCCCCAATGGCGTATCCGATGTGTGGGATTGCCATACTCCGTGGGAAGACCCCGGTCATACCTATTCGTCCCGAGACCCACAGGCGCGCCGTGACTACGTCCTGCTCAGCTCGGCCGACACCGACCAACCGCTTAGCGTTCAACAGGTATCTCTGGCGCACAACCTTGCAGGAGAAGAAGGTGCCGCCCCCGACCCCAGGAGCGGCAGTTGGCGGCGTTGCTATGCTGCCGGGTCGCTGTTGGTCGGAACTGCCGCCGACT
This sequence comes from Gemmatimonadales bacterium, assembly GCA_037387025.1. Lineage (GTDB taxonomy): Bacteria > Gemmatimonadota > Gemmatimonadetes > Gemmatimonadales > GWC2-71-9. The sequence goes on along the minus strand of JARRLJ010000179.1, from coordinate 4,723 downwards.
CTCTCGCAAACGCCGTTGAGGTCTTTGCAGCCAGCGACATCTCGCGACCGATAAGGTGGACTCATGTCACCGAAGGTACGACTTCACGGAACGGTGACTTGCGTTGCTACCCGGTTACGGGGTCGTGCTACATCAGGGTGGGTGACCCGAAAGGATCCTGTGCGGGCGATTACCGCCTCACGGTGGCCAACGGCGCCCGCTGAGTAGGGCTCTCATCCTCCAACGGGTCCCAAGGGCGGGATCGAACTCGCCTCCACCTTCAGTACTTCTGCCAAACCGGGCCGAGCGATCACCGTGGGGAGGCTCACCCAGACCAGATCGGTGCCGTCCGTGTAGAAGTAGTGAATCTGTCCCTCTCCGAACACCGAGTGGATCTGGCGGCCCTCAACCTCGAACTGGTTGTGGTGTCCATATTCGGCCGTACCCTCACCAATGCCAGCGGCCATGGCATTGAGTTGCTCTTGCGCTGCCTCGTCACTCTCGAACTCACTCACGTACAACACCGCTCGCATGTCTTCCGGACCGTAGTAGGCGACCTGGCTGTTGGTAGGTGCGACACGGCGGCCGTGCATGCCGCCGATCATCTCCGCCGCCTCGTCGCCGGACTGCTCTTCGACTCGTTGTAGTCCGTGGATCGCGTCTGGCAGCGTCGTTGCCGCTTGGTCCGCCTCCCCACCGGCGCATGCCATTGCAAGGGTCAACGAGGGGATCAGAATACTAGCTTTAGCCTTCACTCTGCCTCCAATACAGTTCGTGGTTCACGACGGCCGGCTTGGCTACTCGGGCAGAACCATACCACTGGAGCTGGGGGACGTTCAAGGGACCGCTCTCGCGAAAAGGGAATCTACGGCTCATTTTCCCCACGCACTAATTCCAAACTACCGAGCTATGCTGAACCGCATATTCCGCCTCAGCGATCACGCAACGTCGCCCCGTACCGAGATACTTGCCGGTGTGACGACGTTTCTCACGATGGCTTACATCATATTCGTGCAACCGGCCGTGCTGTCGGGCGTGATGTTGGACTCCCCAACCGGCATGGATTTCGGAGCCGTTACCGCAGCAACATGCCTCGCGGCGGCGCTCGCTACGCTAATCATGGGGCTATACGCGCGATACCCTGTGGCCCTGGCTCCGGGCATGGGAGAGAACTTCGTGTTTGTATCTACGGCCATACCGGTGGCTGCTGCCTCGGGTGCCGGTGAGCCATGGGCGGTTGCACTGGGAGCGACTTTCATCGCCGGTGTCATGTTCATGGGGCTGTCGCTGCTCGGCGTTCGCGAACGAGTAATCGACGCCGTGAGCCCAAGCGTGAAACACGGAATCGCCGTCGGGATCGGACTCTTCATCGCGTTTCTAGGACTCCGGAACGGTCAGCTGATCGTGGCGGATCCCGGAACCTTCGTTAAGCTCAACCCGGCTGTTGTCTCGCCGGACATTCTCGTCTTTCTTGTTGGGTTCACGGTAGCCGTAGTCTTGAGTGCCAGACGAGTGAAAGGGAGCATTCTGTGGGGAATCCTGGCGTCGCTGTTTGCAGCCCTGGCCATCAAATCGGTGCTACCGTTGTTGCCCCAATCGATTACTGGATCCGCGGCAGTGGAAGGGTCTTTACTGCTCTCGAGCTTCAAGCCGACGTTGGAAATAGTTTCAGCGCCGCCGTCGATCGGCCCGACATTGCTGCGAATGGATCTGGCCAACGCAGTTAGCGCCGCGATGATCCCGGTGATCCTCATATTCCTTTTCATGGACGTGTTCGATACCACGGGAACCCTGATCGGTGTGGGAGAGCAAGCCGGGTTGCTCGAGAATGGGAAGTTGCCCAGGGCACGGCAGGCTATGCTGGCTGATGCGGTTGGCACCGTGGCGGGAGCCGCGCTGGGCTCGAGCACGGTGACGAGCTTCATCGAGAGCACTGCCGGTGTGGAGCAGGGTGGGAGAACCGGTCTCACCGCGGTAACGGTAGCGGTCTTGTTCGTCATCGCGTTGTTCTTCTATCCCATGATCGCCATGGTTGGTAGCTATCCGCCGATCACGGCACCGGCATTGGTGCTGGTCGGAGCGCTCATGGCGAGAAACGTGACGAAGATCGAGTGGTCCGATCCTGCGGAGGCCGTACCCGCGTTCCTGACCATGATCGGTATTCCGCTCACCAATTCGGTGGCAGACGGACTTGCCCTGGGACTGGTGAGTTATCCGTTGATCAAGGCGCTGAGTGGAAGGGCAAGGGATGTATCCTGGACCATGTGGGCTCTCGCCGTGATGCTGGTGTTGTACTTCGGGTTGGTACGAGTGAGGGTGTAGACTGATGCCAAGTCCGCGTGGCCGCATATCGTTTGCCGTCGTCCCATTTGAGAAACCGCCATGGTACAGTCGGTTGCTCCAGCCACTAGTACTGGCAGCGAACGTATTACTTGTGTTGTGGATCTATCCCTGTTGGAGGACGGTACGGATCCGGTGGATCCCGTCGCTCGATGTCCTCGCCAAGCTGGCCCGGGAAACGAATAGGCCTCTCATCTTCTACTCCTGGCATGCGTATGAGCCGCTAACGTTGTGTGCATTTCGGGATCTTCCGGCGGAGCTGGAGCTCACTGGTATCGGGCACGACGGTGTGTTGTCGCGCATGCTGCAGCGCGCTACCGCGTGGTTTGGATTTCGGGTTTGGATCTACCGCCGCAAGTCAGCGATTCGTCCAAAGCAACAGATCATTGATATGGTGAGATCTAGAGGCAGCAACATTGGCCTCTTTGCCGACGCGGGCGGACCCTACCGCCGGGTGAAGCCGGGACTACCGGAGATCGCCCGCGCCACGAACGGTTGGTTGGTGCCTATGGTAGTGAGGGGTCGCCCTATACTCACATTGCCCTGGCCCGTGCGGTATGCCTTTCCGCTGCCGTTCTGTAAGCTAGAGGCCTACTATGGGGCTCCCATCGATGGGCGGGAAGCGACCGTGCATGGTTGCCAACTAGCGCTGGAGCAGGTTGAAACGAGCACTCATTCGCAGATGTAACAAGCCCCAAAACCCTCCACCGACTGTGGCACGTCACGCTCGGCGTTCACGATGCAGAGGAAGCCAAACGGCTCGGTGGCATCACCCGGGTTGCGGAACTGATGGGCGTCGTTGGGAGCGATGTAGACTACGTCTCCAAACGCCACGTTGTACAGATAGCAGTCGAACTGCACTTCGCCGCGTCCCCGAATCGGTATCACGACGTGCTCATGCTCATGCTTTTCCAGCGTGCTATGTCCACCTGGCGCGATCTCGAAGTACCGAACGTGAAATTGCTGTGATTCGCCGCGCTTGCCTGAGAGCTCACGACGTGTGATACCTTTCCAGGTATCAGTCGTGTCTTTGTAGGCCTCCAGCTCTACGCCCTGCCAGGTAAAATCACCCGAGTGGCGAATGACCTTACTGTGATTCCCCTCCAACGAAGGTGGCGGCGGGGGAGGGCTCTCGTCTCGCAATGAAGCCAACGTTTTACCCCTGTTCGTCATTCTGCTAGTGATACTCTTTAATTAGATGAACAAGCCCCGGACTGACAACCGGAGCTTCATTCGTTCGTGGTGAGGAATGCTTGGCAGTAGTGGTAGGTGTCTCATCCGGCTCAGGACCGGCGCTTCCACTCCATTTCCCGCTGATTTTGGAAGCGGATCACGCCCTGCCTCTTGGGATCGAAGTAGAACGAGAACTCGTTGTCCCCGCCTTCATCGGTATAGTGCAGAGTGAACAGGGTTCCACCACCGAGATCTTCCGTTTCGACCCGTTCGATCAAGTTCACCGTCCACTCATCGTCGCTGACGAAGAACACCAGCGATGTCTTGCGGATCTCGAACGATCGGTCGGCATAATCGCTAGCCGTCGTGTACCAGGTGCCGATTATCTCGTCTGGTATCTCGCCGCGGCGTGGCGACTGGGCCGACGAATAGAACACGAGCGCCATGAGCACAAGGAACACGATAGCTAGCATGCCGGTCGGGCTCTTCAGCGTTCTCTTCCCTGACTTGGGCTTTGGCGCGCGTATCGCGGACTGCCCCTGTGATGGTTGTTTGAACCCGCCTTGTGACATTCTCACAATCTCCATTCTATTCGTTACGACGCGTGTCAGACTTCGGCTGCCTGAGGTGCCGCTACTGCCACACGATCTTTGTCAGCCACCTTGCGCTTCATCACTTCTTTGAACGCCGCTACAACCTCGACGTCGAACTCGGTACCTGATGCCCGCACGATCAGGCTAGTTGCGTCCTCGTACGTCATGCCGGATCTGTATGGCCGCTCCGATGTGACTGCATCGAACACGTCCGGAACGGTGAGCAGGCGGGCAGTGAACGGGATCTCGGCGCCGGCGAGCCCGGCGGGATAGCCGGATCCGTCCCACTTCTCATGGTGGTGCAGCACCATGGGGATGACGGTCGAGTAAGCGCTGACCGGTTCAAGAATGCGGGCGCCGATTTCGGGGTGCTGCCGTATGACGGCGAATTCCTCCTCCGTGAGACAGCCCGGCTTGTCGAGAATCTCGGGAGGTATACCTAGCTTGCCGATGTCGTGCAGCAAGCCACCGCGATTGATCAATTCTAGTTCTTCATCCGACAGGCCCATCTCGGCTCCAACTTCCAAAGCCATCTTCGTGACCCGCTCCGAGTGACCGGCGGTCCATGGCGACTTGGCGTCGATCGTCCGTGCCAGTGCGGTCAAGGCACCGATCTTGAGTTCCTCTAGTTCATCTAT
>JARRLJ010000178.1:0-8306 GCA_037387025.1 Gemmatimonadales bacterium | reverse complement strand
CGGGAAAGAGTCCTGTCGCTGCCTGCATCGCGCCGAGCGCTACCGTGTTCTTCACCATGGCCTTGCCCAGATCGACAGCGATTTGTGTAAAGGGGATTCCGTACATAGCTATACTGGAATCGAGTTGCGGAGTCTGTGGAATCACTGTGCTATCGTATAAGATCGTGCCACCAGGGCGCACGGTGGGACCGAACTTCTCTAGGCTCTGGGGGTTGAAGGCCACGAGTACGTGTGGTTTCGGCGACGCGGGCGAGAGAACTTCGGTGGTAGCGATATGAACGTCAGCGTAGGATGTTCCGCCACGTGATTCCGGACCGTAGCTCGGAATGTGAGTGGAGTCCCAGCCCTCGTTGATGGCAACCTTCGTGGTCAGCATCGCGATGGTTTGCGCGCCGTCCCCACCAGCACCTGCGAACTTGATCGACACATCCTCTTCGTCAATATGGGATGGAAATCCCTCCGCGAACCGTTCAGGTGAGTCGGTGACCCCACCAATAACACTCGACACTGCCACAGGGTCGAAGCTCGGTGCAGCCAAGTTGAACCAGGGCTCTGTTTCTACGTCCTTCTTGACTCCGAGTGGGAATATCGGGACCATCTGCTCCTTCACCCATTTCTCAGCTTCGCCCGGCGTCATGCGTAGGTGAGTGGGACACTCAGAGAGAATCTCGACGAAGGCCAATCCCCGGCCCTCAACTTGCATTCTAACCGCCTTCTTGATCGCCTTCTGAGCCCGCACGCGCTGTTTGTTGTCGTAGAGCGCGACACGTTCCACATAAACTGGTCCATCCAACTGACCGACGGTCTCGGCCATCTTCATTGGCTCACCCGCCATACGGTCACGGCCGGTAGGTGTCGTGGTAGTCACCTGTTCCATCAGTGTGGTAGGAGCCATCTGGCCCCCCGTCATGCCGTAGATGGCGTTGTTGACGAAGATGAAAGTCATCGGGATGCCGGTTTGTGTCGCCTGCATGATCTCAGCCAAGCCAATCGAAGCCAGATCTCCATCTCCCTGGTAGCTGATCACGATAGACCCGGGGTTCGCCATCTTGAGTCCCATTGCAACGGCGGGTGCACGACCGTGTGCAGCCTGGACATTGCCGACGTCCAAGTAGTAATACATGAATACGGCACAGCCTACTGGTGAAATAGCGATGGTTTGATCTTGCACTCCAAGTTCCTGAATGGCGTCGGCTAGGTACTTGTGCACCAATCCGTGTCCACATCCAGCGCAGTAGTGGGTGCTATGCCCCTTCAGGCCCTCGCCGTGAGCGTGGCGCTCGAATCGGTTGTAGAAAGTGCTCTCCATCTATTCCTCCACCAGTGCCGTTACCCTGTCGACGATCTCCTGCTGCTGGGGCAGAATCCCGCCATAGTGACGCACATGTTCTATCGGTGGTGACGATGTGATGCCTGCGTAGCTCAATGCAAGTCGTACCTCATCCTCCAATTGACCTGGTCCCGCTTCTACCACGACCACCCGCTTCACGCGTGCCAGTAAGGGAAGCAACTGCCGGATTGGAAACGGCCACAGGGTGATTGGGCGGAACAGGCCGGCTTTGATGCCGCGGGATCGCAATTCCTGCACTGCACCCTTTGCCATCCTCGCAGGCGTGTTGCATGCCACGACGAGCAAATCGGCGTCGTCACAGTGGAAGCTGTCAGCGCGCTGTTCGTTGACGATCATACGATCGTATTTTTCATTGAGGTGCTCGTTGTGGACCTCTAGGTCGGCTTCGTTTATGTAGATCGAAGAGAGAAGATTACCTCGGTGCATACGATCGCCATGCACAGCCCAATCGGGCAGCCCCGGCTGGACCATACTCGTCGGCAGTGTCACGCGCCCCGTCACCTGGCCCAGGTATCCATCTCCTGCAATAATCACTGGATTGCGATACTTGAAAGAGAGATCGAACGCCAATATTGTGAGGTCCAGCATCTCTTGTGGAGTTGATGGCGCTAGTACCGGTGCGTGAGTATTGCCATGGCCAAGTCCGCGACAAACCAGCGAGATATCCGCCTGCTCGGGCCCGATGTTCCCAAGGCCAGGTCCTCCGCGCATGATGTTGAAGAACACTCCGGGGATCTCTGCGCCGATCATGTATGAGATGCCTTCCAGCATTAGGCTGAACCCAGGCGATGACGTGAACGTCGCACAACGCAGACCTGCTCCACCGCAGCCGTACATGATGTTCACGGTGGCAACCTCGCTCACGGCCTGAACAAAAACACCTTGGATTTGGGGCAGGAGCTTCGCCATCAGCTCTGCACCTTCGGTCGATGGGGTGATGGGATAGCCGAACACGTGCCGACAGCCGGAGAGGAGCGCCCCAATGGCGGCCGCGTGAGTACCCTTGAGCACCATAGCCTCCAGTTCCGGAAGAGCTACTTTTGTATCCGGAACTGCTTGTGGCACCGGAGCCGTCGACACGCGGGGACCAAAGAAGTCTGCCGGATCCATCAAACTCATGTCTTCGACGGTAGTGGCGGAGGGTAGCAATCCGTACGGCTCGGGGCAGGCGTCGAAGCAGAGACCGCATCCGTTGCAATTCGCGAGGTCCACGACGACAGGTATCAGTCCTGACAGCGGATCCACTTCTGTGCCAAAATGAATACAGTCCTTGGGACAGGCGTCGATACAACGACCGCACGCCTTGCAGAACTGCGGGAACAGATGTGGTTTGGATCTTGCTTTTGTATCGGCTCGTACGGGTGCCATGTGCAAAGTCCGTTCTTGAGTAACAGTGTTTCAGCCGCCGGAATCCTGTGAATCCATCACCTTACGACGGCTGTAACAATATTTTTCCAGAATGCGAAGTGCACGGTCTGCTGTTCGAAAGACTGGGATTTGATTCCCCTCGAGAACCCCTACCATCGAATCGTACAATGGGCCACCGTCGATGACCGCAACCCATGCCTTGGATGTAACCTCCTTCAGCCGAGCGATCCCGTTGGCGACGGATTCTGCAGCGAACACGTTTTCATCACTGGCGTCTGCCGGTGTTACGGTGTTGAGCGCTCCCGTCATAGGCACACAGCCAATGATCCCCACCTAGATATTTGCATCTGTCATGACCGCCTTGACTGCCTCCTCGTACAGCGCGTCGCCCATCAGAGGCGTGAGATCCACTGGATTGCGTACGTCGACAATGGTGTCGATGCCGCATGCGCCGAAGATCTCGCGGAGGCGTTCAGTAGTGTCCGACGTAAACGACGGCAGGAAGAATCGGCTCAGGCTGTCGGCAATTGCCACGCACTCGAACCCGGCGTTCGACACTGCACCCAATCGCCACCCTCCTACGGTAGTGTTTCGGAGGTAACAGAATACCCGGATCAGGTCGTCGAATTCTGCTAGAGAGTCTGCAACTACCACGCCAACGGATTCCGCCAGCTCCCGTGTAACCGAGTAATCACCTGCGATAGAGGCAGTATGAGATACGGTGGCCGATGCACCGGCTTCAGTTCGACCGGCACGGTACAGTATGACGGTTCGTCCACTCGCAGCGATCTCTGATGGGCCATCGAGCGGGCGAAAACCTTCCACATAGCACGCGAACACTGCCAGGTTTGGATCATCTTTCAAATATGTGAGATAATCCCCCACCGTGAGATCGCTCTGATTGCCGACTGTTATCAGATACCGCGGGTCAAGGGGAGCTAGCTTGCTGGATCGTGCTGCTGCGAACGCACCGCTCTGAGCGATTACGGCCAACGGGACTTCAATCCTCTTGTCACTCCAGATCTTGTTGTGTGGAATGAACGTCGTGTCATAGCGCCCGGGCGCTGAGCGAATTCCGAGGCAGTTACCGCCATTCACAACGGGGCCTTGCCAAGTGCTCCTACGTGACTCTTGCAGGGCGAACCGCATGCCCTCCTCCAGCTCCTCGGTACCATCGCGCTCGCCCATTCCACCCGGGATCACTATGATGCTCTCCGCCTTCTGTGAACCAATGACCTCCTGCATGATTTCCGGCAAACGCGCCGCAGCCACACTGACAACGAACAGGTCGACGGTCTCGGGTAGTGCCGTGATGCTGGGAAAGCATCGAACTCCATCTAGCTCATCGAAACCGGGTTTGACCAGGTATGTCCGTTGCGGGCTGAAGCCCTCACGCAGGATGTTTTTGAGGATCATGCGCCCAGGATTGTCGGATCGCGAAACGCCTATGAGAGCAATGGATTGGGGCTCCAACAGGTTGCGGATCTTCTGGGTGGGCCGCCATGTGCGCTCTGGCGCGCTGCCGTCACCCATCTTCAATAGCACATCCAGAGCTATGGGGCCTCGCTCTGTGATAGCCAATGGATTGATCTCGAACTCCGCTACCTGATGGGGCATCGACATCTTAGCGAATTCCAGGAACGTGTGGACGAACTCGCTCAGTTTCTCGGAACTCATCCTGGCGTCCCTCCCTCTCACGTGTCTCGTGACTAGGCGCGTGATCGCCTTACCGGCGAATACAGCATCCATGTCCGCTGCTGAGTTTACATTGGGAGAGAGGATTACAGCGCCAGATCCCGGTCTCAGATTTTCAGCAAGGAACTCAGCGTATATTCCGCCGGGCCCAAGCGTGACTATCGGGCCAAAATCGTCGGTCCAGCGCATTCCCAACAACAGTTGGCCGCCGAGCATCCTATCGTGTGGGATGTATTCGTTCAGGGTGAAGCCGACAACATCGTTGTGAGCGAACTTCCGCTCCATCGTCTGGATTGCAGCTTGCACGACGTGGTATTCCTTGGGAACCGCCAGTACTCCACCAAGGTCGGTCTTGTGGAGTATTCGCGGGGTGGCAACCTTCACCACTACCCGGTCTCCTGCGAATGGAGTCAGCTGCGAGGCCTCGAGGTCTTTGGAGGATCGGACGAAGATGTGGCGTGGCGTGGGGATCCCCATCACCTCGAGCAAGGCAAAGCCCTCTGGGTCCAGCAGAACGTCGCGGCCGTCCGCTCGGGCCCCGTCCAAGATTGCAGCGATGGACTCGTTTATCACTGAACGCACCGGATAGCCTCCCTGCCGGAGTAGCGCTCCCGGAAGCAAGACTTGGCGACCCAGTTTTCCTCGCTAGTAGGCAGTTCCCGCGCCTCCAAAAGCCCCTTTTCGCCGGTCAAAGAAACGTACCTAGAAAGGGATGATTAGGTAGTGAATCTGGATTAAGAAATCCTTAGAATCGCATGATCTACGGCATACGCGCTGCAGAACGAGTCTCTTATCGCCGCCTTCATACTCTCTTAAGTGTCAGCATATTGTCTTAATAAAGCATGTGCGTCCCAGCCGCCAAAGTTCAATCCTCAACATGGAGTACTTTGGCGCGTAGTGGCGTCCCCAACTTCCAGGAGCTTCGCATGGCAGGCATCGTCGGGTATGGCGCGTACGTTCCCCGCAACAGAATCAAGACCGAAGAGATTGCCCGACAATGGGGCAAGGATCCGAAAGCCATTTCCAGGGGACTGCTTCTAGAGGAGAAGTCAGTACCCGGGTTGGACGAGGACACTATTACGATTTCCGTGGCGGCTGGCAGGGACGCGCTTGACCGGGCTGGTATCGATCCGTCCAGAATTGGCGCGGTTTACGTAGGATCCGAGTCCCATCCGTATGCTGTGAAACCCACCGGCACAATTGTAAGTGAGGCATTGGGGATCGCCCCGGATGTTCATGTTGCGGACTTCGAGTTTGCATGCAAGGCCGGCACCGAAGCGATGTTCGTGGCACTCGGGTTGGTGGAATCGGGTCGCATGGAATACGCGATGGGGGTCGGTGCCGACACATCGCAAGGCGCACCCAACGATGCTTTGGAGTTCTCGGCATCGGGCGGTGGTGCGGCATTCATATTTGGCAAGACTGATCTACTCGCCGATGTGATTGACACGTACAGCTACACGTCAGACACGCCGGATTTCTGGCGCCGCGAAGGTGAGTTCTATCCGCGACATGGAGGGAGGTTCACCGGAGAGCCGGCCTATTTCAAACATGTGCTGGCAGCGACACGTGCGATCCTGGAACGAACGGGATACAAGCCATCCGATTTCCGGTTTGTGGTGTTCCATATGCCTAACGGCAAGTTCCCCCTATCCGCCGGCAAACAGCTGGGTTTCGAGAGAGAGCAACTGGAGGTGGGCTGGGTGGTCCCAACCATGGGGAATACGTATTCCGGCTCTTCGCCAACCGGGCTGGCTGCCGTTCTCGATGTCGCGGAACCTGATGACCTCATTCTCATAACGTCGTTCGGATCCGGTGCGGGAAGCGACTCGTTCGTGCTGAAGGCCACGGATCTACTTCCACAGCGGGTGGGGCGTGCCCGGACCGTCCGGTCGATGCTTGATGGGCCACGACACTATCTCACGTACGGCGAGTATGCGAAGTATAGAGAGAAGATCATCGTCAACGACTAGTGGGATCGCAAGCCGTTTAATGTGTAATGTGTGCCATACGCCCTTGGACATTCTGTCGCAGGCCGTGGTACCGCGGCGAACAGAAGGATTAGACTGAGGCAATTCCCACGAGATTGGAGGCAGACTGATGCGGGAAGTGGCTATGGTCGCAGCGGGCATGACCCGATTCGGCGAGTTGTGGGAATTGAGCCTGCGCGATCTCTTTGTTGAAGCCGCTGCAGAGGCTCTTCGGACGGCTGGTGTGGAGCAGGTTGACTCGATATTCGTCGGCAACATGTCCGGTGGCCAGTTTGTGGGCCAGGAGCATTTGGGACCACTCATGGCTGACCAGTTGGGCTTGGCAGGCGTTGCTGCAACGAGAGTAGAATCTGCGTGTGCGTCGGGCGGAGCCGCTCTGAGAATCGGGTTCATGGCGGTTGCATCGGGAATGGCAGATATCGTCATAGCGGCCGGTGTTGAAAAGATGACCGACGGCGCAGATGTGACCGAAGTACTTGCAACGGCAGCCGATCAGGAAACCGAGGTCTATCATGGCGTGACCTTCCCAGGTCTCTATGCCATGATAGCACGTGCACACATGGAGTCCCACGGAACCACTGAAGAAGACATGGCGTGGGTGGCGGTGAAGAACCACAAGCACGGGGCTCTGAATCCGAAGGCACAATTCAGGCGTGAAGTAACCATCGACGAGGTAATGGCCTCATCGATGGTTGCTGAGCCTCTCAGACTCTTGCACTGCTCACCTGTGAGCGACGGGGCGGCCGCGGTTGTGCTTTGTCCCCTGGACCAGGCGCACAGATATACCGACAAGCCCATCAAGATCATTGGTAGTGGAATGGCGACTGCTCCCATGGCTCTGGCCAGCCGCAAGGACCCTGCGTTCCTGGACGCAGTGGCCAGTGCCGCCACGCGTGCCTACGCCATGGCCGGCATCTCAGCGCAAGACGTGCAGGTCGCGGAAGTGCACGACTGCTTCTCGATCGCAGAGATATGCTGTGTTGAGGCGCTTGGCTTCGTTCCTAGAGGGCAGGGGGCGAAAGCCGCGGTCTCCGGATGTACCGCACTCGGTGGACAGGTACCTATCAACACAAGCGGAGGCCTCAAGTCGAAAGGACACCCTGTAGGCGCCACCGGTATTGCACAGGCGATCGAGATATTTGACCAGCTACGTGGAGAGGCGGGAGAGCGTCAAGTAGACGGAGCCCGTTTGGGCCTCACACAGAACATGGGTGGGTCGGGTGCGAGTTCGGTGGTCCACATCTTCGAGGGAGTCTGACGATGCCGAGTCCAAGATATTGGAGAGAGAAGCAAAGCAGATTCCGTCTCGAGGCTGTCCGTTGTAGGGACTGCAAACATGTCACGTTCCCGCCAAGGTCGATCTGCCCGAGTTGCCGAAGCACCGCACTCGACTCGATGCGCCTGTCACGCCAAGGCAAGGTCGTTACATCCACGGTCATCCATGTTCCGCCGGGTGACTTCCTGATGCAAGCACCATACGCGATGGCGGTAGTCGAGACACCCGAGGGTGCCAGGCTTATGGTACAGGTAGTTGACTGCGACCCGACGAGCGTGCAACCTGGGACACAGGTTTCTCTCGAATTCCGTCTTATACGTCGCGAAGGACACAGTGGAATCCTCTGTTACGGTCACAAAGGGGTCCCGGTAGCATAGCCGCCGGAACGTACCTCAAGGGGAGGTGCAACATGCCCAAGGTCAAGGTGGAGGCCCAACTCAGCGACAAGTTCTACCGGGCATATCAGAGCGAGGCACGGCGTCAGGGAGTGAAGGTCGAGGTCCTCATCGAGCAGACCGTTAACTGTCTGCTCAAGGAGCTGGAACGCGAAGAAGAGGACCATCCGATAACGATGTCGTAGCCACTCTCTGGTTTGTCATGCGTTCAGAGGAGAGTGACAGCATTT